>CALBNX010000023.1 GCA_937896885.1 uncultured Clostridia bacterium | reverse complement strand
TTGTAAGGGAATCATTTTGGAATGTGTATCGTCCCGGTTGTCTTGAGCATTATGTGCTCAATCAACTTCGTAATGATGATGCATTTATCCCCGAACTTGACTTTGTTATGGAAAAGGACGGCAAAATCATAGGACAGAATATGTTTATGCATGCTATTATCCAAGCCGATGATGGCAGGTATATTCCAATCGTGACAATGGGTCCTATCTGTATTGCTAATGAACTCAAACGTCAGGGTTATGGTAAAATTCTGCTTGACTATTCTCTGGAAAAAGCAACAGAAATGGGATTCGGTGCAATCTGTTTTGAAGGTAACATTAATTTTTACGGCAAAAGTGGTTTTAGTTATGCCAGTGAGTTTGGCATCCGTTATCACGATTTACCTGACGATGCAGATGCTTCATTCTTCCTTTGCAAAGAATTGAAAAAAGGTTATCTCGATGGAATCACAGGTGAGTACACTCCACCACAAGGATACTTTGTAGATGAAGACAAAGCAGAAGAATTCGACAAACAATTCCCACCCAAAGAAAAACTAAAGCTTCCAGGGCAACTTTTCTAACGAACAAAGCAAAAGGCAGTGCATTTCGGTGCACTGCCTGATGTTTTATAGTAAAAAAACACCAATGAAGTTAGAAGCATTATCTAACATCATTGGCTTTTACTGTTTAAGAATCAACTTGTGTAAAAAACAAATCACAAATTATCTTTAAGATACTGACCGTCACAAAGTACATTGTACCATGCTGATGCACCAGTTAATTCAGCCACAAACAAACGGTCATTATTGTCCATATGTTTTGACAAATTATCTCTAACCGTGGCACAAGAATCTTGTGTTTTTATAAACCATGTTGATTCTGTAATATGCGCCCATACACTATATGACTTAATCACTGCATACAATTCATCATAGTTTCTACCTGGTGAACGAAGGTCATATTCTACTATCTTTGATGACATTATATTTCTCCTTTCTTTTTATTTTTCACACTATAAAAGATTTAATAGTGCAACCCGTTTATTTATATAAGTTTGTGCTATATCATCATTCTTTTTATTCTTAAGAATATTTATTTAAAAGATTCTGCCATCCAAACTATAAATCGTAAAAAAGCAACTCTTTGTGACAAAAACTGCTAAAATTATTTTGTTTCACTAGAGATATTTTTTCTATTAGCCTTTTTAATTAGAATACAAAAAACAATTTAACTTTTTCTCCTTTCAGAGTGATATGTAGGTTACCATGAAACGAGATTTTTTTATAGCATCTTTATAATATTTATATTACAGTAACAAAAGCAAACAAAAAGCACCTATAAAATTGGTTTAAATCCCAACTTCATAGGTGTTAATTTGTTTTATTGCTTTTTAAAATCAATGATTCTTTGAAAAGCTATTCCTTCTTGAGCATTCTTTACTACCATACTATTCAAGTGTCTTACTTCTTCGTTATAAAGACCCTTTACTCGTATTGTAAATGTCATGTTATCATTATCAAATTTGGGTTTTGTAAAAACACCTCTACGCAAATTAACTACGTCTCTTGGTGTTGCTTCTGCTCCATTACTTACCAGTAATATTACCCTACTTGGTGAAATTGGAAATATTGAATAAATTTGTAATCGAAACCCATTTTCTAATAATCCATTTTCAATTACGGGATACGCATCTCCAATAATAAAATCTTCGTTTTCTTTTCTTTCAACAACAACAAAATACATGCCGAAAAATCCAAGTGTGTCTCTTTGAAAGAAAATTTTTATTGGAATATCAATTTTTTCGTGATTTAATATTTCTTCAACGGTTCTACAATTTATGATATAGCCAAGATTTCTTTTCCAAAAATCCTGTAAATTATCATTACCTTGAAAACAAGAGTAAAATTCCTTATCTTGTCTGCTTGCGTTTTGACTAAATATATTACTAGCGTTTTTAGACCTGAATCCCATAATCGCAAAAAAGATTCGCAATCTCTCTTCTTCATCAAAAGTCAATGTTATTTCCTTATCATTAAGGAATCTACCATTTATGATTTGTGAAATTTCATTTTCAAATCTCGCTAAATCCTTTTCGACTTTAGTTGGATTGTCCGAATGATTTATTTCATCACGATAAAGATTTTTCTCCATAAAAACATCCCGAGTATTTCTAATGGTTGTTTCTTGGCTTTCTTTGTCATAATAATACAAGTCATTGTTATCATTAAAACAGAAATTTCTTAATATAAATTGTGGAATATAGTGATGTCTGATAGGCTCTTTAATCAAAATAAAACACCTCTATTTTATAACAATCTCCCATCACAATGGTAGATACATAAAAGCAATGCCTTCAAAAAATCTGCATCATTTTGTGATGTTCTCTTTTTAGGCCCCTTTGTCCTGTTACCTGCCATACGCTCCTTTTTGCCTATATGACGAGTGAAAAGAAGATTTTCTATATTGCTATCAGTGTAAATGAGTCCATTCTGATTAAGTGCCTTACCGCCCTTGCCAAGCACGAGGGCTGCAAGTCCATAATCCTGTGTTACAACCACATCACCTTTTTCGGTGATGTTGGCAATGCGACAGTCGGCAGAATCCGCACCCTTATCAACAACAATAGTTGTAGCACCATCCCTTTCAATGGTGTGAGTATTGTCGCATACAATGATACACTCAAGTCCTCGTGCCTTAGCTGTATTGACAGTAATATCTACAACGGGACACGCATCAGCATCAATTATTATTTTCATAACATCACCATCAAATCAAGATACCATCACAGTGGTCAATTTCATGTTGAATGATTTGTGCTGTCCAACCTGTAAAGGTTTTGATTCGGGTTTGGAATTCTGCTGTTTGCCACTGCACTTTTATATTCTTATAACGCTTACACTTACGGGGACCACCAAGCAATGAAAGACATCCCTCTTCTGTTTCATACGGTTCAGATTTTTTGATAATTTCAGGATTGAACATAGTCATATATGTACCACCATTATCAAAACAAATGATACGTTTATGAACGCCTATCATGTTTGCAGCCATACCAACACAACCATCAGCATTGGCAGTGAGAGTGTCAAGCAAATCCTGTGCCACCTGCAAATCTTCAATTGTAGCCTTTTCCGATTTCATTGCTAACAAAATCGGATCATGTATTACTTCTTTAATCATATCATCCTATCCCAAAAAATCTTTCAAAGAAAATTTTGAGTTTTTCAATAACTGTTTCCTTCTTTTCTGCTCTGTTACCGCCGCCAAAGCGAGACATTGCAGGAAGGATTTCATCAATATCTGTTCCTATGGTTTTAATTTCACCGTCACGGAAAGATTTAGAAATGAATTTTCTTGTTTCTTCCTCTTTAAGACCTTCTTCAGTAATAATGGTAACAAGTTCTTTTTCTCTTTGCTCTGAAACGTAACTGTGCCATTCTGCCATAATATCTTCAACATCATTGATGCCTGCAATGAAGTTTTCAATAAGAGCTTTCTTACTACGAAGCTCAGGGCTTGCATCAACAGCCTTTTGAATAGTGATAAGAACTTCTTTATCATCACAATGAGAATCGTGATATTTCTTTACTAACATAAGGATATAATCGATATTGATTTCAATTTGTTTTATCAATTCAATTTCAAAAACAATATCATCAGTAATATCTTCTTTATCTCCACCGGGCTTTTTATTCTTCCATTCATCTCTTAAATCCTGATACCTACCAAGATAATCTTGCAAATCTCTGTCTGAAAGCATTTCATTACCTTGGAATTCATCAAAAGATGTAAGAAGATTCCTCATACGAAGAATTGCACCGAACAAAGCAATAAAGTTTTTCTGATTCTGCTCGCCTGTGATTCTCTCATCAGTAAGCGGATATTTTTCGGTCAATTCTTCAATTAAATCCACAAAACCGGGATGATATTTATCTTTATCATCCTTGTAGCCATAGTAATAATCTTTATAGCCACGAAGGAGAACGATACCACCTGCCTCTTTATCACCAAAGAGAGAAATTGCATCATCTGTTCTCTTTTGAAGATTTCTGAAGCAAACAATGTTACCGAAAGTCTTAATAGAATTAAGAATACGATTAGTACGGGAATAAGCCTGAATAAGACCATGCATTTTAAGATTTTTATCTACCCACAATGTATTAAGAGTAGTAGCATCAAAACCTGTAAGGAACATATTTACAACAATAAGCAAATCAAGCTCCTTATTCTTCATACGAAGAGAAACATCTTTGTAATAGTTCTGGAATTTATCGGAAGATGTGTCATAATTGGTATGGAACATCTCGTTATAATCTTTGATTGCTTCTTCCAAGAAATCACGAGAACCTACATCAAGTGCAGATGTATCCTCTGAATTCTCTTCATCCAAAATTCCGTCAGATTCTTCTTCGTTAGCGCCGTAGCTATAAATAATAGCAACACGAAGCTTTTTGGTTGGGTCTGCATCCATCTGTTTTTTGAATTCGTTATAATAAAGCTTTGCAGCATCTACAGAAGAAACTGCAAATATAGAGTTAAAGCCGCTGACTCTCTGCTTTTGCTTTACTTCCTCAATAGATTTCTTTCCGTTGTTAGAAGCAACGTCAGCAATGTTCTGCAAAACATTGAATGTGTATGATTTATCACCACGATAAGTCTTTTGGTCGAAGTGTTCAAGGATATATTTTGTAACCAACTGAATACGTTCAGGAGCCATAAATGCTTTTTCACGGTTAATGTCCCAAACTTCCTTATCATCAATATCATCGTCGATATCCATAGTTTTGATATAATCAACCCTGAATGGAAGAACATTTTTATCATTGATAGCATCAACGATGGTATATGTATGAAGCTGGTCACCAAAAACCTGTTCTGTTGTGCGTAAGGAAGGATTTTTACCTGTTCCTGCATTAACAGCAAAGATAGGTGTTCCTGTAAAGCCAAAGAGATGATATCTCTTGAAATATTTTATAATAGCCTGATGCATATCACCAAACTGACTGCGGTGACATTCGTCAAAAATTATAACAATTCTTTTATCAAAAACAGCATGTCCTGTATTCTTCTTTATGAAGGTTGCAAGCTTTTGAATTGTTGTAATAATAATTTTTGAATTATCATCTTCAAGCTGTCTTTTAAGAACTGCTGTAGATGTGTTACTGTTAGCAGCACCCTTTTCAAAACGGTCATATTCCTTCATTGTCTGGTAGTCAAGGTCTTTTCTGTCAACGACAAATAACACCTTATCAATATAGTCAAGGCGTGAAGCAATTTGTGCAGTTTTAAAAGATGTAAGTGTTTTACCTGAACCGGTTGTGTGCCAGATATAGCCGCCACCCTGTACAGTACCATATTTCTTATAGTTGTTTGCGATTTCAATGCGATTAACAATGCGTTCAGTTGCAACAATCTGATACGGACGCATTACAAGAAGCATACCTTCAGATGTAAAAACACAGTATTTTGTTAAAATATTAAGGAGTGTGTGCTTTGCAAAGAATGTCTTTGTAAAGTCAACAAGGTCGGGAATTATTTTGTTATTGGCATCTGCCCAGAATGATGTGAATTCAAAACTGTTACTTGTTTTAGCTTTTGCTGATTTTTGAGCAGTTACATCTTTAACGTGGTTAAAGCGAGTAGTGTTTGAGTAGTATTTTGTATTTGTACCGTTTGAGATAACAAATATCTGCACATAGTCATAGAGACCACTGCCAGCCCAAAAGCTATCCCTCTGATAACGGTCAATTTGATTAAATGCTTCACGAATGGGTCTGCCACGGCGTTTTAATTCTATGTGAACAAGTGGTAAGCCATTAACAAGGATAGTAACATCATAGCGGTTGTCGTGTTTAGCACCATCATCTGTAGTAACCACATATTGATTTATAACCTGCAAAAAGTTATTGTGAATATTCTTTTTATCGATTATTGTGATATTTTTGGTAGTACCGTCATCACGCTTTAAAACCTGAACATTATCCTCTTGAATAATACGGGTTTTATCCACAATAGTAAACTTTGAGTTGGCTATGTTATGGTGAAAAAATCTATCCCATTCATTGTCGGAAAACTTATAGTTATTAAGCTTTTCTAACTGAAGACGCAGGTTACTTACAAGCTCTTCATTACTGTGAATAACCTTATCCTCATAGCCCTGTTCACTAAGCATTTTTATAAATGCAGATTCAAGGGCAGCTTCGCTCTGGTAAGCTTCGGAGCGCTTTTTCTCGGGCTTATATTCAGTTACAACAGTAGCTTCAGTTGAGGAAACTATGATGTTATACTTACTCATACACTTAACTCCTTAAAAGTTAATAATTTTTCTCTGTAATATTCGTATTGCTTTTGGCGTGCTTTAATTTCTGCAGGAAGACCTGTAGAAATATCATTACAAAGTGCATCAAAACGGTCAAGAATATCAACAATGCGTTGTTGTTCCTTTAGTGAAGGTAATGCGATTTTAACTTTGTTAAGGACACCTTGGGTTAAACTTGGCACACCACCAGCTGTGTTGTACTGTTCCAAATGCTCTCTTTGTAGATAATAATACAGATACTTCGGATGAATGTAGAACGTTTTAATATCGGTGTAAAATATTGTATCAACATTCCAAAATGGTTCGTCTACATAGTAGAGTTTATCTACTGAACCCTTTCTAGGAATTAATACAGAAGGTTTATCGAATGCGAATTTATCAACATGTGTCATTACTCCACCCGAACCATAAACAGGATATACACCTTCATTTAGTGCTTTATAATCCTTACCATTCTTAATGGTTGCAACATCCTCTAAATTCACATAAACAAACCCGAAGATATATTGATACAGTTTAATTAGTACATTATACTCATCTGTCTGTCTGTCTGTCTGTCTGTCTGTCTGTCTGTCTGTCTGTCTGTCTGTTAAGATTGTCTCGCCCTTTTCTATGAATGTCAAGAGATTATCTCTATAAAATTCGTATTGTTTTTTACGAGCTTCAATTTCAGCAGGAAGACCAATATTCAAATCAGAACAGATTGCGGCAAAGTTATCAAGAACATTTACAAGACGCTTTTGTACATCAAGCGAAGGCACCGGAATTTTCAACTTTTCAAGAGCTTCTCTCGGCAAACGAGGAATACTTGCTTTCCTTACTTGCGATGAAATTTTCGCTTGATTATTTTGAAGCACAAAATAAAGATATCTGCCGTTTAAACGTTCATTCTCACTGAATGTGTAACAATCGTCTGCTGCCCAAAAATTTTCGTAGCTATATCCAATTTGTCCAGCACCACCAGCACCTATGACAAACGGTGAGTTTGCCTTACGATTTGATTCAATATGATAGCCAAGCGGAGTCAAACTATTTTGATAAACGGGTACACCCTCTTCTTCATCAAGTTCTTCACGTATAATACGAGTACCGCGTTCAACTTTAACAAGGTCACGAAGATATTCCGAAGGAATTCCCTCGAAAGTCAACAAATCATTGCGGTAATACTCATACTGCTTCTTTCTTGCTGTAAGTTCTGCTGTAAGTTCTGCTGTAAGTTCTGTGAAATTGTCCAAAATACGAACAATTTCACGCTGCACCTCCAAAGGCGGTACAGGAATTTTGATTTCTTTAAGGGCTTGTTGAGTTACGTGTTTTAATGTTGAACCAGTAAATTTTTTAGAATAATCCTTATATGCGTGAGTACTCATGAGAAAATAATATAAAAACTTTGATGCAACTTGAGTGAAATCGGGTTTTATAACATAAATTCCTTCATTAACTCCCCAATTAGTAGGTGTTTCTAATACCAATGCCATTTTACCTACGGTACCGGTGTTTGAAAACAGCAAATCGCCCTTTTGTATATCTGCACGTTTTTGTATAATTTCAAATGCTTCATCATTAATTAAATCGGTTTTATCGTATTGTTTGACGCCTTGAAGACCATTCAATTCTCGTACGGTAACATAGAAACCCGTTGGGTTAGAGGGGTTAAGTTTAAAAAATTTGCGTGGATTAATTCCTATATTTATTTTAAGTGTAACATCGCCCAAGGTCTTGTATTCAACCCCATTAGGACAAAGGTCTTTAATCAATTTTTCAAGTTTAGTCATACTTTATCCTCCTTAGGGTTTTACTTGTTTAAGTAATTTTTCTAAAACATTTTTACAGATTATCTTATCATAAGTTTCACTCAAGTTATTTATTGCATCATCAATTTTAAATTTTTCAAAACTTTCTAATGCTTTTGTGTTGAATTTTTCTATAGACATAGGTGATTTGTGGTTTTGCTCTCGTAAATAATTTAATGCTATTTGTTGTTTGTAAAATAGTTTTAGTAAAGTTAAGTATTGTTTTACAAAATCGTTTGCTATTTTAGATTCTTCACCATTAAAAATAATAGTAATTTCAAATGCATCGTTTGTCATCTTTTCACATATAGTCAAGAACTCATTCTGTTCAGATTGACTTAGAACCTTTTCCATCACAGGATACATTTTTGCAAGATATGTATTATTAGTAAGCCAAGAAAATGGCATTTGGACTTCTTGATACAAAGTCTCACTATAAATCAAATTTTTATTTTTACAATACAAATGCACCAAATCACAAATCAAATTATATTTACTAATTCTTCTGTCCAATAACTGAAGTTTATTGCTTTGTCCTATTTGTTTATATGTTAAAATTAAAGTTATTAATGAAACAACAACAGCTATAAGTGAAAGCCAATATTCAGGATTTGATAAGAATTCACTCATATTTATACCTCAATTTCTGCAATTATCTTGTTGATTTCTGCACGAAGCACATTTTCACGCGCCACCATTTCATCAATCTCAGCATTGAGTTTTACAATATCAACAACCTCTCTTGTATCCTCGGCTTCAACATAGGTAGAAACGGAGAGATTATAAGCATTATCTTTGTTTCCAACTTCATCATTGGGAACCATACGGCAAAAATGTTCTTCATCTTTTCTTTCCGCAACAGCAGAAACAATGTGCGTAATATTTTCTTCTGAAAAACGATTATTTTTCGTTACCTTTACAAATTCATTTGAAGCATCTACAAACAAAACAGAGTTGTCTGTTTTGTTCTTTTTCAAGAGCATAATATCAACTGAAATAGTAACATTAAGGAAAAGGTTTGCTGGCAACTGAATAATTGCATCAACATAGTTATTGTCAACAAGATATTTACGAATTTTCTGCTCCGCACCACCACGATACATAATACCAGGGAAACAAACTATTGCAGCAGTACCACTTGCAGAAAGCCAAGAAAGAGCATGCATAATAAACGCCATATCACCTTTACTTGCCGGTGCTAAAACACCTGCAGGTGAAAAACGTGGGTCATTTATTAAAAGTGGGTTTTTATCCCCCTCCCATGGAACTGAGAAAGGTGGATTGGAAACAATTAAATCAAATGGCTGGTCATCCCAGTGCATTGGAGAAAGCAAAGTATCCTCACGAACAATATTGAATTTATCAAAAGGAATATTGTGCAAGAACATATTGATACGGCAAAGGTTGTATGTAGTAAGGTCAATTTCCTGACCGTAAAAACCTTGCTCAATATTTTCTTTGCCAAGCACTTTTTCTGCTTTAAGCAAAAGTGAGCCAGAGCCACACGCCGGGTCGTACACCTTGTTAATTTTTGTTTTACCAATTGTACCAAGGCGAGAAAGAAGTTCAGAAACATCGGCTGGGGTGAAATATTGACCACCCTTTTTACCTGCATTTGCAGCATACATACCCATCAAATATTCATAGGCATCGCCAAACATATCGGCATTTATTCCATCGTTTGAGAAAAGCGGCATCTGAGCAACACCGTTAAGAAGAGCCACAAGCACCTTGTTACGCTTTGCAACGGTTTCACCAATGGCTTTTGCGTTAACATCAAAATCATCAAACAAGCCAGCGAAATCACTTTCAGCTGCACCTGTAGCTGCACTGCTTTCAATATTCTTAAAAACTCTTTCAAGTGTTTCGTTAAGATTTTCATCTTTATCCGCACGCTCACGAACATTGCAAAAAAGTTCAGAAGGAAGAATAAAGAATCCTTTTTCCTGAATCAGCCCTACTCGAGCAGTTTCAGCTTCGGCATCAGACATTTTCGCATAGTCAAAATCTTTATTACCGGCAGCATGTTCACCTTTGTTGATATATGCAGCAAAATTTTCAGAAATATAACGATAAAACATTGTTCCAAGAACATATGATTTAAAATCCCATTCAGATACATGACCTGCGTGAACAAGGTCAGTTGCTATTTTATATATATTACGGAATAACTCCTCACGCTTTTGGTCTATTTTAATTTCTGGCATAATATTTACCCCTTTTTCAACATCTGTTATATAATACTTGTTCTTTTTCTGTGATGAGTTTCTTTAACGCCTCTAAGGAGTTTAACCTTATGCAGAATATCGCCTTTGGCATGTAAAACTGCTTGTATAGGTTCAGCATAATAATTATTACCATCGGTATCTTGCAAAGTAATTTTAAGTGTAACTGGACCATCCATATTCCCATATTCGTCAAAAAGAAAATCTACACAATCTCTACTTTCGAAATCAAATAATGCGGTATATTTTTTTCGAGTGTTCGGTAATATTTCAGCTGGATTTTCTTGAATCCTATCATAAGGAATCAATGAAAAAATTGTTTGATGAACATCGTGAAAATTATTAAAAATTTCTACTTCACCATTAGTTAACAAAAATGGAGAATTAGTCGAATTGTTTATTTCAATATCAACATGACCACAGGTATAGCCATTAAAAATCGAGCCACTAATTGTAACTGGTTTAATACAAACAAAGTCTTCAAAAGCACTAATTGAAAGTTCACCATTGTTACGATACATATTATCAATATCCATACGAGTGGCTTTCAAATTGCAAGTTCCCTTGCGCATATAAATATCGCCTTTTTCTGTCTTGTTTTGTTTTCCACAATCCTCTTTAATCACATAAGGTGGATTCTTGTTTGATTCACTAATTTTTATGTAAGCAATAGTTTTACCTTCATAATCAATAGTCCTTATTGAAACATTAACAAAAGGTTCAATTTTTCGTTCGATATAATTATTTATGTCATCAACTGAAAATATTGTTGCAGGGTCAATACCAACTACTTCTCTTGAATCATCATCAACACCAAAAATTATATATTTATCTTGGTTTATAGGCGAATTTGCAAAAGCAGCAATATCTTTTATAATGTCAGAATTTGTCAAACTAGAGTAAAAATCGCGCTTGAAATCCGCGTATTCAGTTTCTGTTTTATTAGCAATAATTTCTATAACTTTTTCTTGTTCTGTCAACCGCGACTCTCCTCTCGTTTTTTGTGTAATAAATTACAAACTATAATAAAAATCTTTTATTTTCTTTGCCATAAGTACACGACGTTTTTCAAGAAAATCTTCATAATTGGCATATGTCATTTCGCACACATCAAATGGAATGCAGTTTGCTTTGAGATTTTCTTTAAGAACATCTAACTCTGTAATTGAACCACAAGTAACTATTTTTGTTTCGCATTGTTTTAATGCTTCTGCAAAATACTCACAAGGAGCCTTTTTACCAATTGATTTATTTACCTGTGTATCAAGATAAGCATAGTTGGCATCTTGGTTATACAGATTTTTGCTGAATCCATTTGATTTCAAATACTCTTTTGGGAAAATATGATGAACATCCCCAGATATTTCAATTAAGTCTTTAACTGTAATATTATTTAAAAGCAAAGACATATCATTTCCTGCGACTTGTGCTGCCAAATATACGAGATATGTAGGATTAATGGTTGATGTATATGCCAAATCTTGTACAACTTTAACATCCCAAAAATTGTCTGAAAGAAGTGCAGCTTCAATGTCTTCAAGAGTTTTTACAACACCCACCTCATTGATTCTACGAATGTCTCTATAGAAAGCTGTTTCAGGAGAAGAACTGTATCTTCCTGTTAAAACTGATAATACATACCACTTTTGAACAATTCTCTTAACTTCGCTTACTGACACTTCTTTGCTGATTGACAATCTTAAATATAGAGCATAAGCAAAGTCAAGTGCCATATATGAATTAACAAGTTTACTTGAAATGAAACCTGCTCCTCTAATAGCAAGCATAAACTGATTGAAATTATTCTTATTTATTACATTAAGTACACCTTGAGTAAGCTTTTTGTATGTTTCTTCCGTAATTTCAATTTTAAATTCTCTTGTTTCAAAATCTCTACCCGAAAGCAAGCTTACAAGGTCTGCAAGTTTTGCTCTTGGATACATGTGCATAAGTGCAATACGAAGAATATCGTCACATTCTGGGTCAAATACTGATTCCTTATCGTCTTTGAGCCATGCAAGTTTTTGCATATATTCCGATTGTGCAAATTCAGTGTCGTTTTCTTTTATAAAATCATAAAATGATGGTTCAACGCAAAGGTGTGCAAAGTAGTCAATTGCCTTGCGAAGCATATTGCCACCGTAATTTTCATCCGCAGCAATTTTTGACATAACAAAGTCACCTTGACTCAATGCAGTGCCCTTTGAGTTAATACGAATAAAAATATCCGTAACAATATCAATATCAAGGTTTTCAGATAACTCTATTACGCCTATAAGTCTATTACCAATCGAACGAAGGTTAGTAAGTATTTTATCTAGTGTTTCAGGGTTCATTTCCGGATTATCTTCACAATATTTTCTGATGAAAGAGAATACTGAAAAATCATTTTTAAAGATTTCTGCAACATCAGGAATCCACTTTTTGCCTTTAAGGTGACTTTGGTCCTGTACAGCAAATATTTCCGCATCTTTGTCGTCTGACAAAGCTTCAAATGGATTGAAAGCAATCTTGATGCGTTCTTTCTTATAATCACTATTCACCACAGAAATTCCTGCAATAGCAGTCATTAAAGCAGTAACACGCTGTTGACCATCAATAAGTATTTTCTTACCTGCTGAAATACTACCATCTTTTAACTTAACATTTGGATTTTTCCAAATAATTAAATATCCAGTTGGATAACCTTTGTATAAAGAATCCAATAAATCACGCACCTGTTTTTTCTTCCATACAAATGGTCTTTGTATTTCTGGAATAGCAATATCCCCTGAAGCAATTAAGCCTAATATTGCGCTTACACTAAGCGAGTTCGGATTGTACTTTTCAACTAACATACTGTTACTCCTAATAATTATAATTTATTGATTAAAGTCTCTATACACCCTTCTATTGTAGCATATATTTCTACATATACCTATTCCGTTTTATTTTACAACAAAACGTCGTATTATGTCAATTGAGAGAATATAAATAGTGGGTACTTTTTCGGACTATAAGTTATAACGGTTGACCAATTAAATTCTCAGTTATTAGTCTCTAAACAAGATTTAAATTAGTCATATCATTCACAGTACAATTCATACTTTAAGCACAAGCAAAATAGTAAATCCATCTTTCAAACAAAAACTAGCACTTGTCATTTTAGAATTAACAAGTGCTGTTTCAATTATTTTACTTTAATTCTGTTATAATTTGTTCCCTTGCATTATTTATTTCGTTTTGTAAATCTTCAATATACTCTTTACAAACCTCTTTGTAAAGTCCTTTAGTATATCCTTCTGCAACCGAATAATCTAAAGCGATATCATTTTCGAGAACTAGTTGTAAAATTTTTGAAAACACTTTTTTTATATCGGCTTGGTTTGTTGCACTGTTTAATTTGATAACATATTCTTCTGGATGTTCATCATCCAAATAAAATATTAAAACATCCTCTTCACCTAAAACTGTTAGCATAACCTTAATCATTATTTGATTCATAAATACTCTTCCTTTCATAAAACGCTTCTTTGCCACCCTCTAAAGTGTGTAAACTTTCCGAAGTCCAACTCCTTACATCGGTTTCATCTTCAACATTTACTAACTTATCATTAAATGGATTCCCTATGTAAGTATAATAATTACCATTTTTATGTGCTCTAAAAACAGACATATATGGTAATGTTCTAACCGCAATGTTTGCATTGTGTGTTGCTATTACAACTGTTTTATTGCGTTGTGCCAACTTGGAAAGTTGTGGTCGGATAATGGAATCAATATACGAATTCCCCATACCTAATTCAGGTTCATCTAAAAAATAAGCATCAACATCAGCTCTTAACAACTCTTGTAATAACAAAATCCCTTTTTCACCATTTGATGGGGAGTATTCTTCGTCATCTTCAGTAACTATTTGTTTGGACAGTCCTAAAAAAGGTTTTAAGGAATCAATATTTTGTTCTTTACAAAGTTCATTAAATTCATCAACTGTTGTCGCTAATGCTTCGTGAGAAAGTTTCTCACGAATTTCCTTTAACAACGAAATGATTTTTCTCAAATTAGTAATACCCACATTAAATTCATGTCTTGTTGATGTTTCCATTAGCATACGATATCTTTTTCTAACATAAACCTTGCCTTTTTCTTCTATTTCACCTAAGAAACTTTTTTCACTGCACTCCTTATTTTCAATATTTGAAAACAATTTATTTACTGATATTTGCAACTTAATCCTATTCATTGCATAATCAAAAAATCCTGTACTTGATGGTTTAGACGGACAATCCGAATTTCTATCTGCAATTTCTTTTATTTTATCAATTGTATAATTTGCCAGTTTTACAGCATAGATATCTATTATATCGGTTGATAAAAACTGTAAATTTTTATTTGTTAATTTTGCCAGTATTCTCTTAAGTTCACACTCTTCCTCTTCCTGCAAATAAAGAGAGAATGCAATTTTATTTAAACAATTCAATAACTTTTTTATATTGTTCTTGTCATCCAAGTATTGCTTATAGTTTTCAGGATTCTTGTCTGGAATAAATGTCGCTTCAGTTATTTTCATGCTTCTTTTATATTTGTTATGGTCTTTTCTTTCATACCACTCTAAATATTTTACAAACGATGTTGGAGTTTCATCTTCCCAATCACGCAGATACTGAAAATCCGACTTGCAATCTTCTACATCAATAATTGCTAAATCTCTTTCCATATCATTTGTTCTTAACACTTTTTTAAATTCATCATCTCTTTCGGCACCTAAATATCTACGACAAGATATTCCTTGAGCAATTAAATTTTCATACAATGATTTTATTATTTCACTTTTTCCTGTTCCCTTCTGACCGAAAATGATATTGATATCGTTATATAATTTTAATTCCAAAGATACTGTTTTGTATGGTTTTGCAGTCAAGAAATATGATTTTTTCTTGTTTAACAAAGTTTCAACAACTACTGAATCTCTTTCAGATAACAAACAAAACTGTGAAAAACTTTCAACAGGCAGTTTCAATTCAGCAAAAGTCAATTTTTCATATTCATTCCAATCTTTCACATCACTGCCAATTATAACATTATAATTATGGTTTGCGAAAACTCCTAACGACCTATTGTTAGATGGTTCCCCAAAAATCCTTGATGGATTTCCAACCAATTCCATTAAATGTGTTTGGTCTTCTTCCGGAATACCATTCTTTTTATGTAAATGAGGAATATAAATAACATCACAATCATTCAATTTCTCATAAATACTTTCCACTTCTAAAAGACAAGTTTCTATATCTTTGCCATCATATAACGCTTTGATTTGCATGCTGAAATCTTCAACATTATTAGGATTAGCAACGACAATTAAATGATATTTTTTATTATTTAATCCATTAACATCAATTTCTATGCCTGGCCAAACTTGACAAAAATCACGCACCGCTTCTTTAAACTCGTTGTATTGCTCTATGTCAAAACTATTGTGATTTGTTATTGCCACTATTTTAACATCCGCATTACTTATTTTTTCTTTAAACACATCAACGGTTACGTTTCTACCTGCGCCATCGCCATTTTTAATACTTTTTGTATGACAGTGTAAATCAATTTTCATTTTCAAACCTCTTTTCTACATCTAACTATTTAATTCTTTTAATTTTTTAACTATTCTTTCTTTTTCTCTACTTCCATCTGTGGAAAAACGTAAATATGGTACTTTATATAAATCTAAAATATGATTTTTCATTTTATCGCGTTCAGCCTGTCGTGTTCCATCTTTGTGATATCCTACACCATCAACTTCTATTGCTAATACTGGCTTTTTAGTTACACGATTATAAATAAGAAAATCAAGATGTGTTGCACTATGCATAGCGTAGCGACACTCTTCTTCATTAAGTAACCTTTTATCCTTAATTAACATTCTAAGAGGTAGATGACATATAACATCAAGAGTTGTTAATTCTATTTCTTCTAATATTTCCTTTATAAGACCATACATAAGATTTTCCGAATCATAGATTGAAATTTTTTTGTGTTTTTCTAAAAACACTAGGCGACTTTCAGTATATTGTTTGTATAAATAATCAAAAACCGAATATAGTTTGCTTTCTGTTATACAAAAGTTGTTATATTCAATGTAAGACATCAAATCAAAAATATTACTATCCTGTGGCTGTTCATTACCTGAAACAACAAGACAAAAGTTCTTCTTGGCTCGAGAAATCGCAACATTCAAGAGGTCTGGTTTATCTGCAAACTCTGAAATTTTGTTATCTACTGTTGTTAAAATAATCGCATCTTTTTCTCTGCCTTGAAACTTATGTACAGTATCAATTTCCACCTCACTTCCAGAGAGTTCCTTCCTTAATGCATTAACTTGGTCATTGTAAGGAGCTATTATGCCTATATCTTTTTCTTCAAATAAAAATGAAGGCAAAATTTCTTCTTTTATTGAGTCAATTTGTCTTTGATTCTTACGACCGCGTTTATGGTTTCCTACTACTGTCTTTACTACAGATAAAACATCTTTTTCTGAATCATCTGTAGACATAATCACAAGCTCGCCGTTATAAAACTTATGGTTACAAAAATTAATGATTTTGGGATGACATCTATAGTGTTCTCTTAACAATGTTTGCGGCACCATTGGTAACAACTCACAAACAGACTGCAAGAAACTTTTTTGCGAATATCGATAACTTTCGTTTATATTAAAAGAATCAAAAATTACATCTGCTTTTTTTGCATCTTTCTCTGTAACCACATTAGCAAGTTGCTTTGTATCACCAACAATGACTGCATTTTTCGCCGAAGAAATTGCCAAAGCTCCTGTAGCTACGTCAACCTGGGACGCTTCATCCATTATTATATAATCATAAATCGCATCCTTACAAAGGCTACTTCGGGAAGAAAATGTTGTACTAAGAACTATTGGGTATTCTTTTTGAACCTCTTCTTTATTTTTCCACAAATCATCTTCAACAAATATTTTTCTTTTATCTGCACCACCATATCTATCGTATAACACATTTTTGAGATACTTCATTGAATTTTCAGTAAAATCGCTAGAAAGTTTTTGCGCATCCTGAGCATCAAGTTCTTTTTTTATTGTTTGTATTTTATACTGAAGTTCCTCTATTCTTGTTTGATAAAATAATCTTTGCAAAGCATTAACAATTAAAGTAATATCTTCTTTATAGAAATCCCAATCAGCTATTCCATATATAACGCAACTTTTTAATTTGAATAAAATTGTAAGCTTTTTTCCGATATCTGAAATATACTGGCACTCTTGCCACAGCTGTAATAACTGTTCTGATTTTAGTTTTCTACGTATTTTATACTGCGTAAGTTTTTCATTTATTTCTTCACTATATTGCTCAAAGTATTTTTCTTCAATAAGTAATTCACCAAGCTCTTGCTTAGCTAGGGCAAGCTCCTCTTGTTTTAGATATATATTGTTAAGTTGTTCCGAATGTAGTTTTAATTCTTTCATAAAAACACGTTCTTCAGGAACCTCGTTTTTCCAACTTGACAAATCGGGATAACACCCAGTTTGGTTTTTAATAAAATCTTTTTTATTATCTGAACAACCTAATGAAGCTACGAGAAAATCCATTCCGTACTTTTCCAAAGAAAGCTTTTCTAATACATTTTTTGTCGCAGAATTATTGTTAGATACAACTTGTACAGTCTTTCCAGATATAAGTAAATTGGCAATTATATTTAAAATTGTTTGCGTTTTACCTGTTCCAGGAGGGCCTTGAATAATACTAATTTGATTTTCAAGAGCTGCCTTAACTGCTTTATATTGACTCGCATTACATCCAAAAGGAAAAATTGGTGTAGCTTCGCAAGAACAAGAAACCTTATAGTTTGCTGGATTCAAGTATGCTGCTAAAACAGTATTTTCTCCAACATAAGTTGAAATTTTTTTATATTGTTCCGGCAACAATTTTGTACCATCATCACCCTTTAAGTTTGAAATTGTAGCTGATTGACTTAAATATTCAAATACATTTTTTGAAGTAACATCATCTAAACAAGATTTCACAATTTCAAGCTCATACTCGAAATAATCTCTTTCGGTACCATTTTCAAAACAAATATGCCAATACCTACCATCACAATCTTCAAAAACACAAATTGTTGCTATATGATTAAAATCATTATCCGAGCGTGAAATATGATATAAAGCTGGGTTTAAACTTTTAGGATTTTTTAACCAAGAAATTCTTTCAGTACTATAAGGGAATTCCTGTTTATTGTTTATAAATCTAATATTGTATCTATTCCTTGTTGCGTCATATTGACAAAAGTCTATTTGTGAAGTTATAATTTCGTGTTTTAATTTATCTATGACCATATTCGTCATTGTATTCAAAGTAAGCCCCTCCAAATATTAATATAAGTTTTTATTAAAACAATTTACCATTAACTATTTACAAAAAATATAATTATCCTATTTTATTTTAATCGTATTATATTGTAGTTTTGTGACAAGATTCTACTCATTTATGTGATTTTCATAAAAAACTTTGCTAAAGTAAAAGTTAAGCCTTGGTTCTGTAACCAAGGCTTTTATCATTGTTCATTGTGAAAGATTTTTGTGATATGTCTTTATTTCAGGCTGATACTACCTATTGATTTGCTATCTACTGCAAAGGTGAATAATTGGTTTTTTAATACACTCGCAAAGTAATTTGTTTTTTCATACTGTTCATTATAGTTTTCTTCAATGAACTTTACAGTATCACGAAGTTGCATTAAAGTTGCGAAACAGTGCTTACATGCGGTTACATGGTAGCATTCGCAATAAAGTTCGCTGATTTGACCTTTTTTGTATGTAAACTCTACCAAATACGGCTTGGAACTAACAACGATTGCTTTACCTTTTTCACCGTTGAGTTCGATATACTCAACGCCATTCTCCATATAGATTTCTCCGCCTTTTTCAAGGTCAGTTTGATTAAACACAAGACCTTCAAGTGTTTCAAGTGAGAATGTTGTACCATCAGTATTGCTTACATAACCATCGTCGTTAATACCTAAATATCTGAACCAAGTTTCTGCCTTGCTATAAGGTAATGCAACAGGATTGAATGTAACGAAATGACTTTCAGCAAAGTGAAACTCGCCTTTCACATTTGTATCTACCCTACCAACTACTCTTTTATAATCAGACAACTTGATTTTGAAGTTATATGAAATATTTACTACAACGCCCGTTGTACCTTCTAACTTACCATCAACAAAAACTCTGTCGCCAACTTTCAAATCGAAAAGTTCGTTGTAATAAGTGTATGGTTTATACACCCCAGGGAATCTGATTTCAGCAAGGCACTTGCGTGGTGCATTTTCTTCTTTTGGATTTTCTATTATTACTGTTTCATTTTCTGATGTATTCTCACTAAAATTAAAACCAATTTTTGTACTCATAATTATCTCTCCTTAAATTAAAACTGATTGAACAAGCACAACAATGCGTAAAGGCCAAACAATAATACAAAAAACGTCATATCGATTTCTCCTTTTCTTTTATGAGTACATTGTAACACGGAAAGGCAGAATAGGAAGAAACTAAAAAATATTTTAGTCCGTTTTTATGGACAATTATATTAATTATAACAAATCTAATATTATTATAATTTTTATATAAAGACAAAAAAACACTCTATGTTTTATTATCAAAAGTTCAAAATCATTAACATCTTACAATAATAAAATAACTATTGATACTATTCATTAAAAATTCTTCTACACAGCATCAAATTATAATACATTGAGCGCATTTAAGAGTATTAAATATAAAAAGTCAAACTCATAGAAGTTTTTATTTTTATAAAACAATGAATTTATACTTGCAAATAAGGATATAATAGTATATAATTACAATAAACTGTATAAAATATACAGTTGGGAGGGTGCCTTATGTTAACAAAGATTGAAATTAAAAATATTAATGCTATTAGAGAAGCGACATTTGATTTTACTAAGTGTAAATATCAATATAAAAATGATATGGTTCATAATGATAGCATAGTTAATCCTGTAGCTTTTTATGGTACTAATGGTAGTGGTAAATCCTCTTTTTTAATAGCAATCGCACAACTAGTTTCATTATTAACAGATGAACCTAGTCAACTTAGAGCATTTGTGCCGAACCTAAGAAATATAGAAAATGAAGATAAAATCACCTTAATGTCAGAAGGTAATTCTCATATTAAACTATATTTTAAATTAGAAGATAGCAACTATATCTATTCAATTTCCACATCACTACAAGGCTACATTTCTTCTGAAACACTTATAGAAAATGGCGTTAAATTGTTTAGTAGAAGAAAAAACAAGTATTCTTATAAAGATGAAGAAAAAAAAGTTTTATCAGAGATGTTTCCACTATTAAGGACTTTAGATATTGAAAAGAATGACTATACAATACATCTTTGTTATGAGTTTTTAAGTAATATTGGTTTTATTGATGCATCAAAAAAACTTTTTCAATTTAAAATCGCAAAACAAAAAGCTTATAAAGATATTATCGTAGAAAACTCAACTGAAATTAAAGAAATTTTATCAAAATATAAAGAATTCCCATTATATGATGTTCACTCTACGACAAATGAAGTTGGTGAAAAAGAATACTTTGTCGTAATTGAACATAATAATGGAAATTTATTATTACCTTGGAATTTAGTTTCTAGTGGCATGAAAAATCAAAGCATGTTATTATCTACAGTTTTATCTCTGCCTAAAAATGGTGTATTAATAATAGATGAAATAGAAGATGCTTTGCATCCATTAACAATAATTGATTTTATAAATGCCGTTAAAGAACGAAACATTCAATTAATCTTTTCATCACACAACACCTATATTTTACAATCACTTAGACCTGACCAAATATTTTTTGCTCATTGGGAAAATGGTTATTCTCAATATAAGAGATTATCCGAAATATATCCAAATATCAGAGAAGTTAATAATATTGAAAAAATGTATTTATCAAATCTTTTTGATGAGGATATAAGAAAATGAGTAAAAATTTTTTATTGATTGTTGAAGGTGAAAATACAGAAAAAACCATTTTAAAATCCGTTCTTGAAAAGTGTGATATTGAAGTTATTAAATGTAACCAAATGAATTTACAAATAAAATTTGATGATTTGTTCGCAAATATTTATCATACAACAAAAAAAGATAGGGTTTATTTAGTGCAAGGGCCTAGAAACCGCATTCGTGATTGGCTTAAACTTATGAAAAAAAGTGAAGAAGATTTCGAACTATTTTTTAATGAAATAGAAGGTTTTTTTGCAGGAGTATTCATTATTTATGATGTTGACCATACTTCAAAAGAAGACTTAAAAGAAATGTTTGAGAAATATAATGATGAAACCGATAAAGGATTATTGTTGTTAAGTTCTCCTTGCATTGAAGTTCTCGCAGATATAGAAAGAAAAAAAGATTTGATATGTAATCATTTAAAAGAATATAAGGCTGAATTAAACATCAAATTTAATTTGGCTGGTTTTGATTCTGCAGAGAAATACATAATGCAAAATTTTGAAAAATTAGCGCTTTACTATATTGATAAAAATGCAAAAGAATTTGAAAGCAATAACATTATGGAGCATCCTCAATTCATTATTTCTAAAATCAATGAGTTTAACGAAAGAAAATCTACACCCAACGGCGAGCCTTTTGTTTACTATAGATATTTTACAACTGTCATATATGTTTGCATTGCATATATAAATGGATTGACCAAAGAAATTGATAATATTCAAACTGTTAAAGATTTTTTCCAAAACAATTGAAACTATATCCACTAACAATCAGAATAATACTCAATAAATAATTTCCAATAAACATAATTATATACACATAAAATCTATAAACAAAACCTTGAGAATTTTCTCAAGGTTTTGTTTTTTAGGTTTTTATATGGCTGTGTTTCATAACGATTATTTTTACTTTAAAAAAATCAATTGCTACAATTATTTTATTACTTCATACAAGCATTCTTGAATTTTAGGGAGCCACCAGTTGCGGTAGCCGGCTTTGGTGGGATGGATGTGGTCAATGAGGTAGAGTTTTCGTTGGTCTTCGGTGATGTTATTGATTTCGGCATCGTTCCAGAAATCGATTACGGTGATTTGCCATTTGTCTTGAATTTTGAGAAGCAAATCCACCATTTTGGCATAGTGGTCGCTATCGTATTTTGCTTGGGTGTAGAACACTACAGGGCAATTCCAAGTGTCTTTTGCATATGCAATTATGTATTCGATTGCACCTGCGATAGTTTGTGTGTCGAAATCGTTTATATTGTAGCTTTCGCTGATTTCTCCAAGTGGCATTTCTTTGGTGGCATCGTTTGTTGAAAGTTGGCAAATGAATGCATCGGCTTTGATTTCTCTGTCTATTGTCTTCATTCGAGACACATAAGAATTGTCTTTGATATCAACAAGGGTTGTTCCTGACACTGCCTCTTTTACTTCGTGGATTCCGTCGGTCTTTTCGAGATAATCGGCAAAGCTCACGCCCATTGAACCATATCCGTAAGTTACAGAACTACCAAGGAATATGACGGTTTTATCTTTGATTGGGCTATCTTGTACGGTATCAGTATTTTTGAGTGAATACTCACCATAATTGCCACGATTGAACACACCAAACATATTGCCTACATAACCCCCTGCTATAAGTGCAACTACCAATATTATTGAGATTAGGATTTTAGGTTTTTTGTTCATACGATTCCCCTACCTTTGTTATAATTATAGCATTGATGATATATATCTTCAATAATTAATTGATAAAGGAAATAGCAATAAAATAACCTGATGAATGTATGCTACCATTCGTCAGGTTTAATTATTATACCCAAATTTAGAAAATATAGAAAGATACTATGCAAAAAAAGACAAAACACACCTTAATAGGAGTACTAATAAGTTTGAGATGTTAGATATATGAAATATTTCGTTTCAAGCAATCATAAGCCAAGCCATTTCTTAACCGCTTCGACAATTGTTGGCAAGAAACTTTTTAATACATCCCAGACTTTCTCCCCAAAATTACTTTTTATTGTTTCTTTGGTTTTTATTTCAATATCTCTGTTTGTTATTGAATGCATACGTTGCCAAGTTTCTGCATTTCTTTTTAGTTCATTTGCAATTAGCTTGGCATTAGCAACAATAGCGTTAATTTCATCGGAAACTTCATTAGCTGAAAAAACATAATTACATGTGCAATAATAATTGCTTTTATTTATATGCCAAGATTCCCCACATGAAGGACAACGAACATAACTTGTATCTGGATTTATTTCCATTGGCTTTTTTCCACCACTTGAACAATCTCGATGATAACATTTGTGAGAATTGTTTCGGCAACTAGGACAAGTTGGAAATGCTACAGATAACCACATTTTACTCACCTCTATTAATAATATTTATTGCTACATCTAGAGCTCTTTTATCTTCTATTTTTTCTGTATGACTTTTAGGGTCTGCCACGCGATACACTTTCAATCGGTTATCAGGTGCAGCTGTCATTATCATTTGTTCTAACATTTCTTCTAATCGAAACTGTTTTTTCGCAGAATAATATCGTATAGTTCCTTTCCAAGTGGGGAAAATTTCGTGAATTGCTTTTTCAACAGTTATACAAAAATCTTCAAGGTTTTTTTCTTGTTCTAAACTGGGGAGATTTGCAGAACAGTTCCAATCTTCAGGATGCATATGTTCCGCTTTGTTTACACCGAACGCGATATGATTAATAATATTAGCATCGGAGAATGAGGAAATAATTTTTAGTGCATTTTGCATGCCTTCTAATGCTCTATCACCTGCTGAGATAATCCAAATTGCACTATCAACAGTAGGCAATACCTCTCGGTATGTTTTCCAATGCCTTATAGTTTCTGCTTCTCCAGCCCATAATCCTGGCATATCAATCACTTCAATAGTTCCTTTTGATGTATTTACCGTAACACAATCGGCATGTTGTGTACACGAACCAAAATGGCTTACCGGTAGGTCAGTGTTAAACAAAGCATTTACTGTGGACGTTTTACCTACACCAGTTTGTCCTATAACTGCAATTCTTATAACATCTGATTTATCTTTTCCAAAAACCTCTTTTATCTTGTCCCAAATCTCCTTCTCAAATATTCCATTTAGGATAGAACGTAAATCATTTTCCATAACTATTTCTCCTTATTATCTTAATGTAATTAATATGCTAAAGCGAGACTAATCTCACTTACAAATAATATATCGTTCAAAATTGGCTTTTTGTGACAAAAAACAACCCGAAATTGAAATTGTTTCAATCTCGGGTGTATTTTATTTCTTTGTTAGCAAATCTTTTAAAGGCTTGAAATCCAATGATGTATCGATATATTCTTCTATATATTCTCCGTCTTTCCAATATGATTTTAAACCAAATGCTTCAATATTGTGATAAGAAGCATCACTTGTAATAATCCTATATTCATCATCCACAATCTCAAGTGCAGTACAATTTGACATTGACAAGCCAATTTGGTCACTTGATTTTAATAATTCTTTTACGTTATCAAGACGGTTTTTTTCATCACAATGAGGTACAAATAATCCGTCAACGAAACCTAAACACTCAACACCAATTAGTGGTTGGTCATTACCATACTTAATTTTAAGAGAGTCAGAAGAACACTCTTTAAACCAACAGTTAGCACCTGCTGAAACACCACACATTACTTTGCCGTCAAGCCAAGCCGGTTTTAGTGTTTTGTCAAAGCCTGTTTCTTTCCAAAGCTTAATCATATCAAGTGTGTTTCCACCGCCTTCAAATATGATGTCAGCCCAGTCAATAAGATTTTGTACAAGTTCGGTATTAGTTAATTCATTGCTTTTTAAATCTTTACAGGAACAGCCATACATTTTTCCGTAAATGTCAACCATTACCTGAAAGTAGCTTTCTTGTCTTTCCAATGGTTGTGCGTGAGCAATTAAAAGAAAGTTTGGATGTTCTTTACCTGTAAGTCTTATTATTTCTTTATCCTGATTTGCAAGTTCGTATGGATAGCGTGTGCCGTCAGAACGCTTTCTTCCGTTCTCGCCACCACCAATAGCAACTATTTTTCTGCTCATAGTCATTCACCAAAATCAAAAATATTAAGTAAATTATATCATAAAAATTTACAATCTCAATATGAATTTTTTAACAAGCAACAGAGAGATTGTCTAGAAAATGTTTTTGAATACAAATTGACTTTGCATGATTTTCGATACTCAAAATATCACAAAATTATTAATAATGAAAAAAGAATAATCATGAATAAAAAAGTTCTACAGCCGTGGAACTTTTTATTATTTATCTTAGTTTTTTATATATAAAAATTTATTTAATTAAAATCTGTCATATTTGTATTAAATTCATTGACGAAATGAGGCGAATACAATGTGATACTGTAAATAAAAAACTAAAAATCTTAAACAAAAACAAAATCTAATTTAAAAGGAGTCAATATTATGCAAAAAATAATAAAAAAAACAATAAACCAAAACTTAATATCATACAAAACTATTATTCGTGGATACAGCAAAACAAACAAGGACAATAAAGAAGTCCTTATCAGACAAAAAGAAATTATTATTACAGAAGTTAAAACAACTCAAAAAAATGTTTTTTTACCTGATAAAATTAATGGATTTCTTATTGGTGACATTGGAGAGTCTGCTTTTGAGAATAACGACAGCATTGAGCGTGTTACTCTGCCTAAACAGTTAAAAAACATTAGGAAGAATGCATTTAGAAACTGCAAAAACTTAAAAACTATCAATATTCCATCTAGCGTAAGTGTTATTGAAGAGAATAGTTTTGCCAACTGTACTTCGCTTAAAAAAGTCTCTCTTTTGAATGATATAATAATTATATTAGACAAAGCCTTTGATGGGTGTACACAATTAGAAAAAATTAATATGCCCGGAACTTCATGTCTCTTAAATAAAGATGTTTTTGATAACACAGCCTTTTATAACAACAAGTCTAACTGGGAGAATGGCGTTCTTTATGTTGGCAATTGTCTGGTAACAGCTAAAGAAGTTAAAAATACATATAAAGTTAAAGAAGGTACCACAACCGTTGCATCATTTGCATTTGAAAACAATATTGCATTGACAGATGTTGTATTGCCTGATAGCATTACTCATATCGGTTACTTAGCTTTTGAAGGTTGCGAATCGCTTAAAAGCGTTACCGCACCTAAAGGTGCATGTGATTATGATACTCCCCTATTTTAATTTCTTTAATATTAGAACTTAGAACAGAAAAAAATCCTTGAAAGTTAATAAAACTTTCAAGGATTTCTGTTTTGTTCATTCTGTTAAGCTATGTTTAAGATTCAAACAGTTAAAAATTAGCAAACTTGTGAGAGTTCGTATTCAAAACACAGTGCCTTCAAGAACTCGTGGTTTGATGGTTTTCCATTTGCAAAAGAAACTCTTTTGAATGTATTAATGTTATACATTTTACAATTTTCATATGCTGCTTCGATTGCATATCGAATAGCACGTTCAGTGCGAGACACGTTTGATTCATTCATTTTGGCTACTTTTTCATACAACTCTAATACAGAAATGTTTGGGTCCTGAGATAGAATGTATATTGCATTTAAAATCATTCGATATCCAAGAAGATGTTTTGGAATACAGAATTCATTTAGCAATTCAGCAATTTTAACATATTCTTTTGTATTCATTTTATCACCCCTTTCATTTTGTTTTCTACAAACAGTATGACAGATGATGACTAATTCCAATTAAAATAATAATTAATTTTCAAAAACCTGATTAACATCACGCATATTTTTGTTTTTGTATGTGTTATCATACTCCTTGATTAATTTATCACGAATCATTTCTAATTCTTCGATTAATTCAGTTTCACATGTTTGATTCTTTAACTCTTTTAATATTTTATGGTTATTAGTGCTCATTTCTTTTGCTATCTTGCTTAACCTTGACTGTTGTTCAATTATGCTTTTGATTTCTTTTTCATAATCATTGCGTTGCTTGGCAGTTAACATATAATAGAGTTTCATAATAAGCAAGATTATTACTTCAATCAAATTGTTACTTTTAAATAGTAGATTGTTTATATGGTCAATTTCAAGACGGCGTCTTTCATCATCTGTTTTTATTGATGCTCGCATTGTTTTTAAGAGTATTTTTTCACGCTTGTACCAAATCCAAAAATCTTGAGTTGCTTGGCTATACTCCCTCCAACAAGCATTATAGTCATCCTGTTTATGTTTGTTGTAGTTCAACAATGAATTGTAGTGTTTATTATTCATCGTTTGCATATCATCGTACTTTTGCTCCAACTTTTTGTTTATCACTTCTAATTCCAGATTTTTAATATAACTCTTGTATTCTTTTATTGATAAATGCGAACGCCCACCAACAGTTGAAGAACGCTCCCACCCATATCTTTCTTGCATTTGAATGGCTAATGGCTGTTTAATTTCTATTTCTAACCAATCTAAAACACCTTTTTTGACTAAACATTTCTTATATACAGGATTGCCCTTATTATCAAAAACCGGCTTGTTATTTTTATCTACCTTTTGAATTGGTTTGCCATTTTTATCTTTGGCAATTTCATAAACCGTATCATATCCTAATGCCTTAAATGTTTGTTTTAACAGTGCTTGACGTTCGGGACCACGACATGACTTGCAACAAGGAATGAATGTGAAATGTATTCCTGGGCAAGATTTTTCATCGACATGACAAACTAAGTTATACACTATTAAACAATTATCCGGTGGAGTCCATGACTCATCTTGCAAATCTTTATCTGTTATGCTCACAACATATGGCCGATTAACAATTCTATCGCATGTTTCTTTCAGTAACTCGGCTGCTTGTTCAAATTCGGTACTGCCAAAAGGTATCGTGTTACGATTGCCTATGCATATAACCACTTCATACGCTTCTTTTATGGCGTTATTTTTATGTCGTGCATCTGTAGTTTTTGCATTTGCTTCAGCACTTTTAGTGCGTATGTAATCCAGATATGAAACATCCACTCTTCGGCTTGGTTTTTGCTTGGATTGAAATTCACGAAAAGATGGTTCAAAAACTCTGTCATAGATTTGCTCGATAGTTGCATGAGTCTTACCACTTTCAACACAATAATAATTATTACAACTCAATTCTGGATTCACATTCGGACTAATCAACAATCTATTATTATGGGCAATAGAAAATGTACTATCAATGTGTGCAGAAATACTTTGATACATATAAATCATCCCTTCATAAATCAATTACACCCATACGGAGTTAAGCAACACTTTGTTCGAAGGACAAAGTGTAATTGCGTTAACCATTTGTCCCTATGGTTATTATGATGGACCAATGAGTTATACAAATTGTTATTAAGAGAAGATTTATATTTAAGATTTTATTTTATAAACAGCTCACGCATTATCATAAACTAAGGTATAATATAACTATACTATGAACCATTTTGACAATTCTGATATATAAAAAGCACTCAATCAATTTTTACGATTGAGTGCTTAATTTTTATTTTCTTTTGATAACCTTGCAATTGTTGACAATGACAGTCCTGTTTGTTCTGCAATCTCTTTATGGGTTCGTCCTAATTTTAATAGTTCAGTTGCAATGTCTTTTGTTTTTTGCTTCTCCATTTTTCTTTGTTGCCTTTCTGTATCTCTTGTTATATTTGGTTTGCTTAATTCATATGCTCCTCTTTTAATTAAGTCATCTTTTGAAACTCCTAAATACTCATAAAAGGTATCATTTTTAATTTTATAAGTCTTTTTCTGTTTGAATATATACTCCAAATCATTTAACGGTTCATTAAACGAATTGTTTATTGTTCTGCAGATTTCTTTGGCTTGTTCTACTGGATAAATCTGTCTTGCAGAATTGAATGCAAGAAACAACATCATATCTCGTTTGCCCGTTGTGTCTTCTTTCTTTGCCAACTCTTCAATAATTCTTATTCGCTTATAATGCAGAGCCGAATAACTATTCTTTTTATAAGTCTTTTGGGCTCTTTTTGCTCTTCTTGTATACTTCTTTTTTAATGCTTCTTTTTGTTGTAGATATTCTTTAACAATCTCATTTTCTTTTAACTCATTAAGCAATTCATTAAGGTCAAATGATTTATCATGTAGTATTTCCACATATGTATCTTTATCAATTTTCGTGTTGTGGGTGTTAAACATTCTGAATAATCCAACTGCATTTTTACTGGCATGTATATCAATTTCTATATATTGTTTTAATTCAGGATACTCATCGAGAAAGTTGTTGAGAATCATAACAATATAATCAATGACTTTCTCATATATAAAAATCAGTTTTGACGATGCTGAATCTATATGCCACCACATTTGAAGCCCACGAGCTGTAAAATGTATAACGTTAGGTTGTGATAGTTCATTTATCCCAAACAAATCACGATTCAGTCGCCATATAAAATCCTCAATGATTTCATCTCTTTCATAAGAAGAAATATCTGAATGAATATCACAGTCAATAACAATATTGTTTAGTGAAAATAAGTTGTTACTTGTCCGCTTTGTATATTGATTAACCGTATTAGCCATAATGTAATAATCCTGTTTAGGATTGATTTTCAAATTTTCTGCTTTTTCTTTTATATGTTGGAAATCAGAATACCCAAGTGAAATCATTTGTTTATCTTTATTTAGCGTAGCAATTTGCACCCAACCTTTGTACTGGGTTGATGGTGGATATAATATATCATAAACATTCAAATAAAAATCACCTCTTTCACTCGTTTAAATAAAGAATGAAAGAGATGATTTAAAAATATTTATATATACAAAAATACCACGGTATGTACGCAAAACCGTGGCATTTTGTCTTTCTTTCGAAAGGAGGTTATACGGATTGCCATAGATGTTATTCACACAAGGACCAAAAAGAAAGTAAAAATCCCGCTGACAATAGCAATCACAATGCAAAAACCAAATCGTCAATTTGGTAATATTAGTATGATAGATATGCAGTATTTTTGCATGCATAACTTTTTCAATTCGTCAAGAGAAAATTTAATTTTAAGGTTGACAAAACGCATTTGCTTCTGCTATAATTAGTCGAACGATTTGGAGAGGATACTCACCTTCAAATTGTAGCACAATTGAAGTCAGCGATTTTTCAGTAAAAATTGGTACATTATTTGGTACATTTTTAACGCACAGGTCGCTGAAACGTTGATACAGGGGTATAGCTCAGTTGGTAGAGCAGCGGTCTCCAAAACCGCGTGCCGAGGGTTCGAATCCTTCTGCCCCTGCCATAGTAAAAGCCTTGAAATTGCGTGGTTTCAAGGCTTTTTTCGTTGTTTTAATTGTCGGCACGGGGTCAATTTGTGTATCAATTTGAGCGTCAAATGGGAGTCAAAATGGTAGTCAAATCGCAAATATTTTTTCTGTTCTGAAACATTCCGTCTGCTACATCATCAAAATAGCATCAAATTTTATTGTGTTTGGTTAACCAAATCATACCATTCTTTTGCTCTATCATAGTAATCAATAATATTTACAATATCTTTTCTATTGATTTCTTTTGACCAATTTTTGTGTTCATTAGAAAACAAAACAAACTTTTTGGCGTTATCATAATACTCAGAGAAGTTGGGATTCTCATTCATTTTATCAATGCATTTAAGTACATCATATTCTTTAAATCCTGGTGTCTCTCTCCAGTATCTTGCCCAATCTAAAACCATTGGACTGAGAAATTTTGATTTTTCCTCTTTTATGTCATCAAAGTATGGAATAAAGTATTTATTATATATAGGATGTGAATTATTAAAACTTTTACCAAAAGATATTCCTAACGATTTTCGAGCGGTTTCTCCTCTTGCCGCTTCAACTAACGGAGAACCCACGTATATTGATTTATCAAAATTCATCGTTGCTAATCCTGTAGAAACACATCCTCTTAATGGGATACCAGCTAAAATTGCTTGACAGAAAAAATCCATACAAGTTTGTAAAAAAGACAAATATATATTATGTTTTTGATAAAAAATAGGATATTGAATTTTTTCAGATTCACCCAAAAGTAGAGGATATGGGTCATTAAAGCCATTTATTAAATAGTAGCCGTGTTTACTTAAATTATAGTTGACATAAATAATGAAAGTATCACTAAAATGGCAAGCGTTTATATATCCATTCGCATCCGCAACCAATATTGCAGATTTCAAATCATCTGAAACAGGTACAGGAACAATACTTGCATTTAAAGATGCTCCTTTATCAAATGTTGTTTTTTGAACATCTATTAAATCTAAAAGCTTATTATATAGCTCTAAAACAATTTCGTTACCATTATTTTCGACAAAGTTAGAAAATCCCAAAATATCAAACAATGCAATAGAATACACTTGTTCCTGATTACTAATTTCTTTTAATTTATTTTCAAGTTCTTCTTTTGAATTAATAGGAACCTCATTGAGTACAATTTTATCATCTGTATTATTCATAAAAATTTCTCCAATATTGTTTTTAACCATTATATCACATTAATTAATAATCCTCAATTTCTCACATCTCAAATTCATCAGTAATTCCGTTGAGATATGTTGTGTCTTTTTTTACATAGTATCTTTCGGTGATTTCGGAGGTTGAGTGTCCGAGTAAGTCTGCGACCTGACGAGGCGTTAAGGATTTAATGCTTCCGTCAGGTTGTTTTATGCCGTTGACAAGTTTTGTAGCAAAGGTGTGTCGTAGTGCGTGGAGTCCTTTGGTTTCTATTCCTGCACCTTTCAGTATTCTGTAAAATCTTTTGCGGAAATTCACAGGTCGGGTGTAGTTGCCATTCTCGTCACAGACAAGTGGTGTATTCTCACCGAAGTAATATTCATTACGAAGTTCTTTTATCATTTCTATTGTTATGTTATTGAGTGGTAAATCTCGTTTGCTCGATGCACTCTTGAGTTTACCTATTGATATTTCTCGTCCTGTTTCGGCAGTTGTTCCGTCCCTCTTGTAGATTTCTTTTACTCCTCGTTGTATGTGCATTACTCGGTTGTCAAGGTCGATATCGCTATTAAGTAAACCCAACATTTCGCCTGTTCTTATGCCTGTGTTGAGCATCAAGATATACGCAGCAGATTGCTGATACAATCTTTTACCTGTTCCCCATGTTTTGAAACATTCTTCTTTAAACTTTTCAATATCCTCATCAGTGAAAACTGTTACTGTTTCATTGGTGGGGAGATTTTCTTTGCCTTGTGCTGACATAAAGTTGTGTCTTTTAATCATAGGTGCACTTCGCATTGGGTTTTTATCTATGATTTCTTGTTCGTTAAGATACCTGAAATATTCATTAAGCAGACTGTGTATTTTCTTAACGGTTGTATATGCATATCCTTGTTGCATACGAGAGTTTAATATTTTCTTTATGTCAACGGCTTTGATTGTAGAGATTACTCTATCACCAATTTCAGGATAGATATGATGTTTTGCGGTGCACTCTAATCTATCGTAAGTTGAACGCTCAACAGATGGATACTTAAACTCTTCTAACCATGTTTGCATATTCTCTTTAATAGTTTGATTACTCTCATTTGATGCTATCAGTTCTTCTTCAAACTTAGCGATATACTCAGTCATCTTTTTATTGGCCTCAGCCTTGGTTGTGCCTGAGAAACTTTTTCTTCTTCGCTCACCAGCTTCATCCATATACCACACTACTCCACCCCAACGACCATCTGTTCTCTTGAACGCATTACCATTAATCAATAACTTCTTTTCTGACATAATTTTCACTCCAATATTCTTCGTTAGCAACACACATTACCACAAGAGTTTGCAGAAGTCCAGAAGAATATTAATCGTATTGAAATGATAGTTATGTAATGCTATAATTAATTTGATTGTGAGGGGAAATAATGAAAACTGAAACTATAAAAATTAAATGGTCTGACCCTATGCGAATTGAAGATGCAATTCAATTTCTTACAGATGAAATTGGATTGTACTACATAACGAGAACTTACAACAGCAAGGAAAAAAGTTTGTATCTTGGCAAGAGTGACCGTTCCATTAAACGCAGACTCATTGACCACGACAAGCATTGGGTTCATAAATACAGTCACAGTAAAATTTATGTAAGAATTGGAACGATTACTGAACCTAAAACAATTACGCCTTCTGTAATCAGCCATGCTGAAAGTGCATTGATTTATGAACATGGTCAGTACGGCACTAAAATTCTTTTTGAGAATACTCAAAGTACAAACAGTTATAGTTATGACATCGTTTATAAAATATACAATGAAGGAAATTATTTTGAATTAAAACCCGTTGTTGATATGAACGACCACGAAGAATACGAATTCACAAGCATACCATGATGGTCTGCTTTTCTTTGTTTTATGCATAGTAAAATTTACACCTGTATATTTGATGCAAAAATTAGTAGAAACTGCGAAAGACATCACAGCAACCCTGCTATAAATGGCTTAATAGCGTGATTTGTTGATTTTGCAGTCAAACTGTGACACAAAAGGTCTTTTAACAACCCTATTTTGACACCACTTTTGAAATGCTCATAATCGTTGAAACAGCGCGCATTGCGAGCTGTTGTGTTCGAGTAAGAGGCACTTTGTGACCCTTCCTCTTTTTCCTGCAACAAAATCGGACAAGCGATTTTGAGGTGAACAGGTGGATTTTCATGCATTTTCAATAATTAAAAGCATCTTCTGAATTATTGTTTCTTCCCCTCACATTCGCTCACAAATTGCCCTAAAATCGTTTTCACTCTCAATTTGGGGTTGTTTCTTTATTTCACATCGAAAGCCTCACAAATCGATATTAAATCGCCTTAGTTTTTCTTCAATTTTTCGTCTTAGTTTCTCGTCTGCAATCTCACGGAACTTAGTTTCATAATAATACTGCAATGCATCTTTCATGGGAAGGATTGTGTATAGCATACTGCCATTTCGTGTGCGACCATCCTTGGTTGTAATAGTGGTATACTCTGTACTAATCAGATGCTTGTTTTCAAGACTTCGGACATACTTTTGCACCGTCTTTTTGCTCATTCCAACGGCTTCACCGATGGTATTGTAACTTGGATGGCACTGATATGTAGTTCTGTCCTCGCAGTAGAGAAGATACAAATAAACCGATAACTCACCATGGTCAAGGCCGAGAATAAACACCTCGTTCGGCACTAAAAAATAGTTACTGTTTCTGTGCAATTACAAACCACCTCCTGTATTCTTTTCGACCCACCTTCTGAACTTTTCTTTTGGCACAACCATTCGATTGCCAACCTTGAGTGTAGGGAAATCCTTTTCGTGCATAAGCTCATAAGCTGATGAAATGGATATGCCTAGGATTTCAGAAATGAATTCTGCGTTGAGGAATAATGGCAACTCCTCATAGTTTGTGTAACTTGATTTTTTCATAAAATCACTCCTTAAATTAAATTTATTTAATAATAATTGCTTGTCCTTTCCATATGTATAAGGGAAGATTTTAGTTATTTCACAACCATTTTTGTTAAAATTTTTGTTTGAAAACAAAAACCTCCTCATTATGTATAGGAACAAAATCAGCACTTTAACAGCACTAAATTTTCAAAATTTACAAAATGTTTAAAAACAATCTTGCATATGCATTGATTATTTTTTGCGTTATTTTGTAACGTTTTTGAAAAAATATTTGCTTGAGAATAGAAGGCCTCTCATTATGTATAGGGTAAGAAAAACACATTTTGGTCGGAATTATTTTTCAAAAAATACAATTCATCTCACAAAAAACAGCAAAAAAAGACGGCATGATATGCGAACATATCACACCGTCTTGGCAGTCTTATTTATTTTTATCGTGGTATTTTTTGTTATCCAATGGGAAACAAAAAAACAAAGGTGTTAGCCAATGGATAACACCTTTAATTCATTGATTCAATTATAAGTTTTGTAGCGAATTTGAATCCTTGAATAAAACTTTCTCGTTCTGATATGCAATGTAGTTCATCGTTACAATCAAGAAACTTTTCGAACAGGATTTTTTGTTCTTCCGTCATCGTTAACAACAGTTTTTCTCCGTTTCTATCGCATAGTTTTGATGATTCAAGAAGTTCTTTGTTACACCATTTTCGTTCCTGACGCTTCAACTTTCCGTAATACATTTCTTCAAGTATTCCCATATATTCGTACTCCTTTCACAGTACAAACATATATCACAACTCACCGCAGAAGTCCAGAAGAATTTTTAAGAATTTTCAGAAATGTTTTCAGTGTTAATCTATAAAAATTACCAAACTTTTAAATTGTATTTATGTGCAAGAGAATCTAAAAACAATATAAATTCCCCATCATTAAAATCTTCTATATTATGTACTTCATTTATTGAAATAAATTCTTCTGTATCAGAATTAAACATCATATATTCTTTGTAAGACGGGCAATACAACAATAATAAATCTTGTTTTTCATCCTTATATATTGATATTAAATAGCAAGATTCATTATTTTTTGTTGACTCATTTCCATAAGCAACTTTAATCACATAAGGATAAAAAAACATAAAGCACTTAAAATTCTCAAATGTACAAACATTCACAATATAAAAAACCACAATTAGCAAATTAAAAAATGTAGAATAATTTAGTTTATAGTCAGAGAAATAGTAATATGAAACCTCAAGGCATATATAAACAATACCAGATATAATAACAAATAATTTATTTGATGAAAATCTATTGTAAGCGAATAATGCAATAAAAAATATCGCATAAAATAACTCTGTCCACTGATAAGGAGCATGTGTTATAAACAAGTTAAAATATTCTAACCTGAAACTAAAATATCCAATCGATAATGCAGCACACATTTGTATTAATAGTAAAACTGAAATCAGCATATCAGTTCGCTGTGAATTTTTCAATAATTTGCATCGTAGATTTATAGGCAATACACTTAGTAAAATGAATATTGAGAAAGAGAAAATCACCACTATTTTCATTATATAACAAAATGCACTTGGTCTTGTCATTTTCATTATTTCAATCTCAAATAATTCCTTAATAACAAAACACAATACACCTGCAAGATAAAAACATAGCAATTTTATTTTTCTTTTAATCTTTAAACTCTTACTTAACATCATTTTTGTTTTTCCTTTCTATTATATCTTCTAAAATGATTGACAAAACAATTATTAAACACAGTGTGGCGGTTACTGCTGGTACGATAAAATCAATTATTATATTTACTACAAGCAAAACAAGAAATATTACTGCACACAATATATTTAAACGGATTTTTCTAATTTGTATTGCTGGTAAAAGTTTTTCTAACCACACGAACAAAAATATACTATAAGAAATTAAATTAAATATTGTAAATTTTACAATATTTTCTGTCCAAATATCTGCTGTCAGCAAAAAATATATTGGACTAATAAACAAATAAAAAGAGCATAAAAACAAAATTAAGAAATGTTTGTACCCAATATATTTCCTTCGTATTAAAGTGCGAATATCTTTATAAACGCAAACTAACGACATTACCAAAATAGCCAGAACATCACTCATAAAATATTGACTACAATCCTCTTGAAACAAATGCAGATACAATAACAATATAGTAGAGCATATAGCAGCAAATATCGACAAAATAATTTTAAAATATTTCACAATTCTAAACCGCCTTTATCCTTAAAATATTTTTTTCTGATAAAACTATATCATAATATTTTTAATCGTTTATTTTTTTGGTTTTACAAACAAAAAAGTTGGAGATTTAACTCCAACTTTTTAATAGATTTATTCATTTGTAAAAAACATTTTTGAAAAGTCTATGTATTCAACAGGTATATGGTCTGTAAGCCAAATGTCATTCTTGACATAGTAAATTTTATAACCCGCTTTTGCCATTTCTTGTGCTTTAATCGGTAAACCTACGGACTTACCGTGACGGCTGCCTTTTTTTATTGCAACAGATTTAGATTCAGTTAAAAATATATGGTCTCTGCCTTTATTTTCATTAACTCCTATTCGTACGATTCCTTTTTGCTGAATACTTTTCAAAAATTCTTGTGAAGTGCCATGATATAACCATTCCGGGGGATAACTTTCTGTCTGAAACATATCCGAAAGTTTTAATCCTATTGAATTACCATAGTCAGCACGCATTTTAGTATGACTTTCATCATTAAAACTAAAGCGTTCATTTTCTCCAACTTGCTCTATATCAGACTTACTGACAGAAAAACCTTTTTCTTTTAATCCTTTTATTATAGATGAAACTGAACAATATCCCGCTTTATCAGGTGTCAAGTCCAATAAATGGGGTTCATGTCGCAACGCTTTAGTTATAATACGATTTATATCTTTCGTCATTTTAATCACCCAAATCTAATGGTTCTGGAATGAATTCTAATGGCACAACAGCTCCATTCATATAAGCTATCCTATAAAATTCATTTTCTTCCTCAATACAGTCACATCCTTTAAAATCGCACCTCCAAATATTGCAATTAATATTTGAGTCTAATCGTACTCTTAGTTTTCCTGTCTTTGTTTCCCATATATACACACCGGATTCATAACTAGCAATAACATAGTTTTCGTTTTCCGAAAACGAAGCATCTAATATATCGCCATAAATCATATTATCAATTTCACAAGCAATTTTCTTTTTTCTGCCATCTTCTTTATTAAAGATTATTGGATAATCATTAGTTATATCGACTAATAAGTTACCTGTTTTTGAAACCGCAAAATTCATATCAAACAAGTCATCATACCAATCTTCGTATTGATTTGTGTCCAACCAATCCCATTTACTGTGTTCTTTTGAGCGGTTCGTTTTCACATTACCATTCTCATCGAAGCCCATAATACAATCTTCATATTCCTCGATTTCAAATTTTTGAATTAAATTGAAATTATTATCAAAAACATAACAATAACATCCCTTTAACTCTTTAGTTAAAAGATTTATATTATATGTATTAGAAAAACAATCCAAAACACTACAAATTGAACCAGTAAGATGCCTCACTGTTTTTTCACTCGAGAAATCATACAAACAAACATAATTACCGTAAACTAATATGATTTGGCTATCATTAACAAAATGCACATAACGGCAATGATACTCCTCAATGTTAAATGGGAATGTTACTAAACATTGTTTCTTTAAATCCCATATTCTAATATTATCAAGAGTATGTACAACAACCTTATCCGATTTCTTATTGAATCCAACTAAGTAATTATATTCGCTCGTTTCTTCAATAAAGAGATTTCTTTTATTTTTAATATCCCAAACAACAATAAAAGCATCGTGTGTAGTTAAAAGTTTATCTTGCGAAATCGGAACGCTTTTGTTTATCCAGCCAAACCTCTTTTTAGTATTACATTTTTGAATATAGTAATTATAAGCATCGATTATATCTAGTTTGCATTTACTATCAAATGTATCAATCAAATACAGTATACGACCAAATTTAGTTTGCAAAACAATTACTTCGTTAATTACATGTATATTACTATGTTCAATATCAAGAAATTCAAAATTATGAGCAATTTTTCTATATTCAAACGAAGGTATAGAAATTTTATGTATATTAGAATAATCCATAATATATACAAATTCATCATGTGAACATGCCATCTTGGCTTTTCCATCAATATTAATTTTACTTTCATACTTCAATTTAAAGTCATTTTCAATGTCAATAATTTTCAATATACAAGTATTATTTAATACCTCTAAAAATGCAAAATACGTTGTTTCAGGTACAAAGCTATAGCATTCATAATGCCCATTAGTTTTTATTGTTTTTATATTTTCAGCATCCCTCGTTCCAATAAAATCGATATTCCAAGTAGAACTTTCTTCTCGTACAACAACAAGATACTTCTCATTTGACGAAAAACCAACCATAATTCGCTCTTCATTTTCAAACCTTATCTCTTTACATTCAAAATTATTAGACTTCCAAATCTTTAGTGTTCCGCCCCATTCATCATCCATAGTTGCAAAAAAATTCCCATCAGCAGAAACACATAATTGCCAAGGATTATGTTCCATATCTGTCATATGAAAAACGGTAATGATTTTCATTTTTTCATTAATTATTTTCCAAAACAAAATCTCATTATTATATCCGCAAGTTATAATTAAATCTTGCTTTTCTGCGACATCAATCAATTTGATTCCATCATTATAATATTTTTTATTTCGGAAATTTTCTATATCAACTTTTGATTTATTAAACTTTGAATTTCTCAAATCACAATTTAAAAATGATGCCTGTGTTAAATTAAGATTACTATAATCAGCAGTTATTTTATTATTTCTGCTCGTTTTCATAATTTCCACACAATTACTCACAGACAAGGGAGAAAGCTCCTGACTGTATTTTTGCATAAAATCTTCTAAGGGAGAAGAATCACTGTTTAAATCTATTTTTGTTTCATAATCACATTCACATTTGCCATCTTTTTTTAATAATTCTCCGACAAAATGTCTGACATTTTCATCAATAGATATTTCTAAATCCGTCAATACACCATGGTTAATTGCATTTACAATATGTTTTGCTGCAAAGAAATCTCGCCATATATGATGCTTAAAAGCATGATTTTCCTCTGATTTTTCCATTAAAGCAAACTGATTCTTAAATATTGAAATCCATTCATCTTTACCGTCGACAAAAGCGTGTTTATATTTCATTCTTTCAGAACTATTTAGATATAATTTAAAATATATATCCCACTTATCTTCATCTTCTAAACCTAGTTTTAAATATTCAGCATCACTTATGCTTAACGCTTCTTTTTGAATAAAATAAAACGCTAATGCAGGAAGATAATATTTAATTGCAAATTCTTTTTTTATTATCTCTGTTGAAAGCTCTTGCTCTTTCAAATCTTCAAGTATTTTTTCAGTATATCTATCCAAAACATCTGCCTTACGAATAATACTTGTATCAAACAAATGCGGATAATCAAAGTTATCTTTATAGGTCTTAACAAAGGTTTCAAGAAACATTGGCACACGTAGAATTTCAATCAAATTAGGGTTTATTCTATTGGTTTCAATATCTTCTCTATTAAAATTGTTTTTTAAATATTCTGCAATTTGGTTATCACTCAATGAATCTAAATTTACTTTTTTAAAATCGGTAAAAGATGCAGAATTTTCATCAGTTCGTGATGAAACAATCATCTTCACATTAGAACACATCGATAATTTCCTTATATCATTCTGCAATTTATATGACAAGTCACCTGTCACTTCATTGTAACCATCAACAAGCAACCAAAAGATATAGTTTTTAGCAAAGCTTGATATTTTATTTTCAATAAACATATCGCAGAAATTCCGATAATCTGAATCGATACCGCAATATCTATTATAAATATATTCAAATAAAGGATTCACACCGTTTGAATTTAAAGTTTTAACATCTATGTAAATCGGAACAATTTTTTCGCCTTTAGATGCTTTATCAAGTAAAATAAACCACAAGCACTGCATGGCGGTGGTTTTTCCAAAACCGCCGCCTGCATAAACAAGATAATTCTTATCAACTTCATTATTCAAAATATATTTTACAAGTGGATTATTATAATATGTGTTAAGATTGCTTTTCATATTTTCTACATCCTTTATTATTTATATTTTAATACATCATAACAATTAATGCAATAAAAAAGATTATTATGAAAACCTTTAAAGTATGTAGAATAATATTTAAAATGCACACTTGAAAATTAACAAATCCTTTAAAGAAATAATATATCAACATACATATTAAACCTAATATAATAAAAACCATAGCATTATCCCGATAAACTATTCAAAATTATTCTTTCTTAAAACTTTTTAAAAAACTTTTCCGCAACTCATCATCAGTTACCAATGCTAAAAAGGCAAAATAATGATGATTTTGTTTATTGAACATACTGTGGACAACTTTTTGATATTGGTCCATCAGTTCCTTTTCCCTATCATCTGTTTGATTATAAACCAATCTATTCATCTGCATAACAAATAACATATCAAGAAGTTCCAAAAGCAAATTCACTTGTGTATCACTTTTCAATTCTTTCACAGCATTGTCATAACCTTGTTCAAACGCTTTCATAATAATAGTATTTTCGTTCAATCCCCTTGCAATAAGTAGTTGTTTAACTAATGAAATTAGTAAATTATAGTTTGAATATCCTGCTCTTATCTGGATTTTGTTTTTACCAATATTCTCATAAGCTGTATATGGAAGAATAATTTTTGAATTATCATTATCCATTCGATTTACCTTTTCAGCAACAATATTACACAGAGCATTTCTTAAACTTGCGTTTTTTGAATTCTCACAATTAAATATTACCTCTGTTATAGCCTTATAAAAGCTAATTATATATTTTTCTTCTTGCAAATCATTCTCGTTTATATAAGTATTTATTTTACAATCTGATATCGTATAGAAATCCAAATTATTTCTATCAGAATTTAATTCTACAGATATTGATTTTATTTTTTTTGAAAACTTGTCCATCATAGTTTTCAAATCTTCTGGCTCTAAATAGCCAAGATTAAGTAAAGCAATAAAATATTTTCTTAGCAAGATACGATGAAAATCATCATATTCTGCATTATTATTTACCATAGATTCTTCCACTATAGACTTTATTGGAATTTTTATATTATTTTCCATATTTTATACTCCTTTCCTTATTCAACATCCGAACCATTTTCTTCAATCTCTGCAATTTTTTCATCAATTTTCTTGATAATATCATCTAAGCGTTTTTCGTCAACAGTATTGCACTGTTGTGATGAAAATGGGTTGTTAGAAATAGTATTAAAAATATCTCCTCTTTTTTTATCACGTAATTTTTCGATATAATCAGTAATATCAAAAATTTTATGAGGAATTAAGATGTTTTTCTCGTACAAGGTAGATGGTTCTTTCCAGTTTGAGCAATCATACATTTCGTTGTAAAATGGGAAATGAGAAATATGCTTATACTTATTATCAATCATAATTAATGCTGTGGCGGTTGGCATTGCCGCAAGTTGACTAGCGGTAAGAATAGGTTCTTTTACTATAGCTCCATTTCGTTCAACTTCACGCTCACCGCACCTTTGGGACCATTCATTCAAAGTTTCCCACGAATTTGTAGAGAAGCCCATTGTGATTCCTATACTCGCATTAATTGTTTCAGCATTGCTTTGACCATAAACATCAACCAACTGACTATAGCTCTGCAAAACAAGCATCAATCTAATGTTTCTTGAACGAGAAGCAGTCATGAGATTAGGAAGCATTTTTATGCTTTTTCCAATCGAACCCACTTCTTCAAGAATAATATTCATACGATGAGGTAATCGTCCATTATACTTGTCTTGAGCTAAGCGAATGAAATGCTGTGTTAACTGTGATACCAATAATCCTGCTAGTGAGTCATATGTACTAGTCTCATCCGGAACTATAATATAAATCGCTAACGGTTTTTCATTAATGTCTAAATCGTTTATATGAAGAGTGTCTTGACAAATCATATTCATAAGACCTTTACTCTGACTGAAAACTCGCATACCTGCAACTGCCACACTATGTATTGAGGCTCTTGTATCATTCGGGGCCGAAATATATGTTTCAAGATTTCTACGAGCAAGTGAATTCTTGGAAAGAAATTCGAAAAGTTCCTTTATATTGGTAGAATATCTAATTTTAGATTCAGCCTTTTCCATTAATGCTGATACACTATCAATATTAATCTCCTCATCATCTGCAAGTTCTAACAACGTATATACTAATCCTTTAAAAAATTGTCCAGCCGCTTCCGGCCAAAAGTGGTCTTCGTTAACACTTATCGGATAAATATCATCAGACATCTCACTTAGCATTGAACTTCCAATATCATTCAAATCCAAATTTTCAGATTTAAGCATCTCTTTAATGGAATAGAGTGGGTTCCATTTAGTAGGACTATTTCTAGGATTACGAAAATCTATACAGCGAACATCATGATTTTGTTCCGCATAACAAGAGGTTTTTCTATAGCACTCACCTTTGGGGTCCAACACAATAAAACTGTTACCACTTATAATTGAATTATGAATAAAAGGTAAGCTTCCGATTTGACTTTTACCTTTTCCAGTACGTCCAATGACGGCAATATGAGCTTCACTGTCGTCAAAATATTTTCGCCCATTTTCATAAAAAATGATTGGTCCTGATGTATTAGAATCCGACTTAAATTCTTTGAAATTTCTTTTAATCTCCGAAGTTGATGTTAAATGTTCACTTCTTCCCACAATCATTTACTCCTTTCGCCTTTATAAACAAGTTTAGACAAATCTTTTTCACTTATAGTAGGTGTAAATCCTGAAAAATCTGCATAAAAAATAAATTTTTCTGCTATACTAATCACAGCATTTAAAGTATTAATTTCATCCTTTTGTATTTCTTTCAAAAGCAAATTATTAAGTTCATTTGCACACTCAATCCTTACTCCCTTGTTCTCAATGTATCTTATAGCGATATCAACATATTCGTTTTTACTGTATGGTGCAAGATTAACCCTTTCAACGTTACTTATATTTTTGATAATTTCGTTTACATATAATTCATCATGCTTTGTTGGTTGTGTGGAAATAAAGAAAATAATATTAGCTTCTTTTGAAATCTTTTTTATAAAAGTAAGATAATCTGTCCATTGAGTTTCACTTTTGTGTGTAATAAGAGAAGTGGCGTCAATTCCAATTATTCCATGATAAGCCTCAGAAAAAACAGCAGCAGACTCAATCTTTAATTTCATTTCCTTAAATTGATTGAAACTACCATCAAATACAATCTCAAGATAATCGTCCAATCCGCTTTTGAAATCAAGGATTGAAAAGCTTTTGTACATATTTGTTATATACTCCAGCAGTGTTGTGCGACCTTCACCTGTATCCAAATTGACAATATAGTGATGTGGTTTTATTCCACATTTTTTATAAACATCTGACTTAGAACAGTTATTTATAATTAAACTGCAAATTTCATAAAGTCCAATTGGCTTAACTATATCATTATAGTTCATATTTATACCTCCTCAGAAAACGGGTCACCAATTTTATCTATTAACCCATACTTTAATGCATCTTCAGCACTCATAAAATTATCGCGGTCACTATCTTTATCAATAATGTCTAATGGTTGCCCTGTACAGTCAGCAAGTAAGCGATTAATTTTTTCTTTTATGTAAATAATGTTTTCTGCATGAATTCTTATATCACTCGCTTGACCATAAGCCCCACCCAGTGGCTGATGAATCATAATTTGTGAATTTGGAGTAGCATATCTTTTCCCTTTTGTTCCTGCAGTTGCAAGTAAAAACGCACCCATACTCGCTGCAATTCCAGTCGCCACTGTACGCACATCGCAATTTATAGCTTTAACTGTATCCAAAATACTAAATCCAGATGTAACTGAACCACCAGGACTATTTATGTATAAGATAATGTCGTCACTACTTAATCGTGCTAAATGTCGAATTGATGAATTAACTATCGTAGATACATTATCATTTATTTCTCCTGAGAGAGAAATAATACGATGAACATAGTCTATTGATAATGGCTCAGTAAACACATCTTGTCCGTTCATGGTTGTTGAAATTTTAGGAATATAGTTCATAATGTATTCTCCTTTATTTTGTTAAAATAAAAATGATTCACAAATATCAGTTTGCTTATTTAATAAAATAATTTTCTTATCAGGAACATACAATTCTTTATTTGGTATGTATACAATCGAATTGTTTGACTCGCCAATAATCTTGCTTTTAAATGTACAATACTGACTGGTGAAATTTTCGTTTAACATATTTATTCCTCCAATTTTTATTTCTTTACTATATAGTATCATTAGGCTGATTTACATAAAAATTTTTTGGTTTTTTACTTATTGCTCGGGTCGTTCATAATATTTATATATCATACTTAAAGTTTGGTATAGATTTTTTGGTTTAGAGTAAAAATGACGGTGCCACTAATCGTAGTACCGTCATTTTTCAAGATTGGTTATTTAGTTCTCTGTTATCTCTTTCACATTTGTGAATAAACATTCATCAAAATCATTCTTTTTATATGTTTCCGCAAGTATAATCGCATTGTTAAGCATTACCTCAGGATGAACACCTTTGTTTTCATAGATTTCTATTAAATCTTTGATATCTTTCTTCATGTCTTCAAAAGAATCATATCTATGTATTTTATTATTTCTAATAGATTTTTTTAGAATTTGTATAACCTTATTTTTAAATCCATTTGAGAACTGTGAAAAAACTTTATTCATATAAGAATTACGAAAGTAATTAAAATGCATCTTACTCTCTACAGCAGGAATTGAATCATTAGTAATTTTAAGCGAAAATAATATCTCCAGAAAAATAATGCCAAGTGAATAGATACTTGATCGGCAATCAATAGTAACCGTATCGCTCTTTTCATTTCCATTATAATCATTATATTCTGTAGGATAATATAGATTTGTTCTTGGCAAAAAGATTTTGCTATTAATTTCATCCAATTTAATTATTGAATCATAATCCAACACTTTTATTTTTAATGTTGTGTCTTCTTTTTTGTATAAAAGATTGTTCAAATTTAAATCAGAAATCAAATATCCTTCATCATAGAATTTCTTAACAACATCTATTAGAACAACAAAGAAGTTCAACCTTTCCAACAATTCAATTTTTTCGTTTTTAATCCACTCCATACAAGACTTGCAATTGTCTTTCTCTGTCACTAAATATGCTTTAATATAATCTATATCCTCATTTTTATAAACTATATCAAAAAAATCACTTATAATACCAACAATGTTGTCTTTTAATGGTGTATTACCCAAGCTCATAACCTTTTCATAGTTTTTCTTATATCTGTCATATTCATCTTTTAACAATTCTGTAATTGCTGAAGTTTTTCCTTGAATTCCCAAACAAATTTTAGTTTCATCATACCACACCCTATAAATTTCACCGCATTCTCTAGGGTATAACTCTTTCAAAATACACTTTTCTTCTATAGATTTGGTTTGTGATTTGTATAGTACTTCATAATTTTTGCATGAACTACCTTCGCCTATGAGTTTTTCAACAGTAACATAATATGATTTTTCTAAAATATTATCTTTTGTCAGATGAAAGCATTCTGGCTCTTTCAAAAGAACTTTATTGTTTTCTTCTAAAGTCTCTACATACTTTAGTCCTAAAAGGTTTTCTTTTTCAGCACACACATGCATCCTCCTTCTCGTCATTATTTATCACAAACGCATTATTTTTCGCATTTTTCATATAAGTGATTTCAGCTAATGTTTCAAGTGGGTCGATAGTAAAAAGAGACAACATAATTAATGCTTCATAGGGATTAACAATATAGAAATCCCCAAAACCAGCTCTCTTCAATGAAGCATTAACTCCGCTTTCAAAACTATCTATGACTGTATTATCTGTTTTTTCTCTTTCTAAAAAGTCTTCCGTTTGACAAAAATAAAATAAATAAGCCAAAATTAAATTTTCTTTATTAACGGTCCTACTGCCTGAAACAAAATCTTTTATAATTTTTTTGTTCAATGCTGTTTCTCCAAATTTTCCCTTAGCTTTAAGTTTGTACAGAGGTATACTATTCACCGTAGCAGACAACTCTTCACCTTTTTCAATGAAATTATCAAGAACAAAATCGTTATCATTGTAAGAACTGCTGAAATCTTCAAAAACATTTTCTTCTGTTAGTTTATCACTAATATCAAACAGACTTTTTATTCTTTCATCATATTTTTCACATTCTTTTTTAAGATTCTCACGCCTTGCCGTTGTTAAAGATTCATTTTTAATTTGTTTGCGAGTATTTTTTAAGCGCTCGTAGCACTCATCAATTTGTTCCGAAAGGTTACGGCGTTCATCTAACAAATCAATCAAACCTAAAAGGTAAAAAAATTCTCTTCTGGCAGAAAAACTCGAATAAGTTAAACAATCAGGATTTTTAGAATGTCCTCCATACCGTATACCATCTATATCTGTATAACCAAAGTAATAGTTTATTACATCTTGTCCCGAATGAATCTTACCATACAACTTATTCGATAACTCCATTGTGTTTACAATAATGTCTACAATTTCTTCAACATTTAAATTTTCATAATCAATTGCATTTATTTTTTCTTCAGCAACGCTTCTTATATGCATTGTATCGTTTTCTGAAACTGATTTGGGGTTAATTTCCGCCCTACAAAAAGCATTTCTGATTTTTATAAAAGTTCCGTATTTGTTGGTCTTATTATTTAATCCGCAATAGCACAATAAATCCAATGGATTTTTAAAATTAAATCCTCTTTGATTGCACACTTTATATAATAACAACTCTGCTTGTTCTACATTACAGTTGAACACAAAACAAAAGAACAACAACTCATAACGTTTAATTTTTCTTAATGTGGGCATAATTGGTCTTTTGGGCTCTTCACCGACCATTCCATTAGATTCCCATTTTTCTTTATCAACTTTATATTTATCCAATTCTTTAAGTTTTTTTAAACACTTTTCTTCATATTTTTTTCGTTCTTTTACATCATAATATATTTTATCATATTTTTTAAGTTCGGCAATAATTTGAGGCAAACCACCTCTTGTCCCATTAGAAAATAGCCTTAAATCTTCATACTTCAAATCTTTATTGTTTTTTTCAGGAACAACTTTCTCTTGTTCATCTAAATGTATCCAAGGAAGTATATTTTTCTCACACAGACTTTTAATTTCTTTTTCAAAGTCAGAATAACTATAATGCGTTGAGCGGTGGGACTCATTCATAATATATCTTTCTATCTGTTTATACGGAGTAACTTTATTATTCATTTTAATTACTTCTTCTGCAAATGAAAAAACATCTTCAAATGACAATTCTCTTGCTTTAGTTACAATATTGGAAATTTCTTCTTTTCTTGATTGCGTATAGTTATTCATAACATATCCATCCTCTCACATTTTTTAAATAAAATATATCAAAATTGAAAATCATTGTCAATGCACACACAACACGCACTAACATCATCTGTTGATTTCTCAACAAAAGCAAAAATATCTTTTAAGTTATTGTTTAAAGTATTGTATCCTCCATCACTTAAGATGATAAATACATCATTTAATGTTAATACGCCAGCCTTCACTCTTAAAAGCTCAATGAAATTTAAATCATTAATAAAGTATGTAATATTGCTGTTAATTCCATTGTGAGGATACGATATGATTTCAACAGAATCATCGCTTTTCTTTGCAATCAAACCGTCGCCGATATGTATTGTTGTGTATTGAAGTGTATCGGTATTGATACAAAGTAATACTAGAGTGCACATCATTTGTGACAGTTCAGTATTTAGGTCTTTTGCAGTATTATATAAAGCCTCCTGAACATCAAAAACTAATTGTTTAGCTGCAAAATATCTGGTTGAATCAAAAAAGCTTGTGCCATTATTATAGCAATAATCCGCTACTGCATTTACCGTGCACCATGCCGCTTCTTTCGCATATTTACTACATCCCGCACCGTCTGATATTACGCAGTAAAAATAATTACCATTAATTACTACTTTAATTGCATCTTCATTTTCCTTTCCAATAGATTTGTGATACTCTCCAGTTTGACTAAATGTTTTGTAATACGTAATTTCACCTCCCCTGTTATTCATTCTCGTCTTCAAGCAAAGAATCCATTTCTAATGAGAATATGGCAAATCGCATGGTATCGCTATAAGCTTTTTTATTTTTTTCAATAATTAAAGAAACTAAATAATCGATAATCTCTTTATTTAACGGAGATTTGAAAATATACTGTTTAACCGATGTTACAATATATCCACCTTGATAAATATATTCTGAGCCAATATGTGTTTCTTTTACATAACTTTCTATCAAATTTTTGTCTCCCATTATAAGTTCTTGTGACAAAGATACCGAAAACTCAAAATTATTCTCTTTGGGTGTGTAGATTACTTTCAAGAAGAATATATTATCATCTTCTGCAACTTTAAATCTAAAAATAGATTTTCCAAATCCAAGGTCCTCATAATATTCATATTTGTTTGCCAAACAATATTCGATCAACTCGCTTTTAGACTTTTCATAAGATTTTTTGTCTATCTGAATTCTCTCGTCCTCTCCTAATTCATATAAAATATCATTTGCCAATATTTCTAACATTTCATTCATATTAACAATCCTTTCAATATGTTTTGAGAAATCCGTTTCCCTGATGAAATAATAACATAGCGAATAATTGCAACAGATTTTTTTGGTTTAAGTTGAACAATAGAATCATTTCATCACAAATTGAAAAGCGAGATATATATTCATACATCTCGCTTTTCAATTTATCTGTCCTTATATATTGGACAACTTTCATATTCATAACCATAATCAGGATTGCACTTATATTTCACCTCTGATTCTGACAACTTCTTTTTACACAAATCACAGTAATAGTCATCATAAGAGAAAAATGTACCTCCGTCATATTCTAAATAAGGACATCTTGCCATATTTACACCTCCTTTCTACTTTAATAATACACCAACAATATTTAATGCTGATTTTTTTGGTTCTAACCGGTAAACTCGGTTAACAAATTCTGTGCCTGTTCGGAGTTTAGATTCATTATTATAACGGCTCGGTTCTTTTTCGCCTCCTCTGCAATCAAATTTCCATTTTTATCTATGTCATTCACATGAAAACAATGTCCGTCATAACCAAGGCCAACAATCTTTATTCGAGAAGAATCAACGCCCATATCAACTATTACTTTTTTCACAACACCTGCACGTCTTAATGAAAACTCCCTACACCAATCATTACTACCAACAGTTGCAGTAGTTCCTGCCAATAGAATACTGTAATCAGGGTTAGAAATCATATATTCCGCAACAGGTTCAAGTGCTTTTATCGCTGTTTTAGTGTTAACAAATTCTGTCGAACTGGGTTTAAAATTTAAGCGTTCTTCATCATAAACACAAATTGAATTTTCATCCATTTTTACTTCTTCATTTATAACATTAACTGTTGACACCATAGGATAGCTATCATTAATCGTATTAATCCCTGAAATATTATCACTATAAAACTTTACGGAATTAGCTCCTGCAATTTCTAAAATACCACTCCAAATTGTTTGTAAGGTGTTTCTATTTTTATTCGTGAGCGATTGTTGAGGATAAGTTGTTTCTCCGAGACCTATCCAAAACACATCCACTCCATTTAAATTCGGTATTTCACCCATACTTTCAACTTGAGTTATCACATTTTCAGGCTCAGAATTTAAATAGTTGTATTTTGAAAAATTTAACACTCCTGTTGTAGAAAGACCATTTGATAAAATTACAAGTTGCTTGTTATCGCTTGATGAAGATGAATGAAGTTCTCTACCTGCTTTCATAAGAGCCTGTAAGGTATCTGCTTCTGCACATTTTGGAATTGCCGAATTGCAAATAATTTCTAAGATTTGTGCTCTTTGGTCTTTCGCAATTTGTTCCTTTTTATTTTCTGACAAACCTGATTTGGAAGGTTCGTTTATATCAAAAGAGTCTACAATATATGGAGCCCCATCCTCTTCAATAATTGAAATACTACCGTAAGAAATTGCTGCTTCATAAAGTTTTTCATTCACAACTGTTGCGTTTACTGCGGCAATCGTATTACTACGGTTTGCCACAACAATCGAAAGTGTAACAGGAGGTAATGAGTCTTCTTTGTCGTTTGTAGAACAACCAAAAAAACTTATAGAGATAAATATAATTACTAATACAATTGACAAATATTTAATTATTCTTTTTTTCATCTTTATGTTCTCCTTTGCCATATACAATATTGATAGCTGTATCTGTAACTGTTGTAATCTCTCCAGCATTTTTAAGTGCCTCAGCCAACTTTAATCTTGCTAATATTTTCAGTCTTTCTTCATCCGCCTTAATTTTTTTCAAATATGAATCCTTACATCCTTCTTCAAGGATTTCAAGATTTTCTATCGAAAAACTTTCAAGTTCTTTTTTACAAGCTATTAAGTATCCCTGACGCTCTGCAAGCATAAGAGCATAATCTTTTCTTTGAGCAATCTCTTGCTTAAGAGGGTCTGTAGACATGTATCCTAAGTAAAGATTAACAATTGATGTAATTAAAGGACTAATACCAAGAAGACATGCTAAACTTATCGAAACAGTATCATTAATATCTGCCTGGCTATCTGAAATTGTACCATTCACTGTACTTGTCATAGAACTTTCAAATCCCGAAAAATTCAATTCTCGAGTTTCAAAACGCAACCAAAATACTATAGTAAAAAGCACCATAAACACAACAGATAGCACAATCACACTCCATAATTTTGTTCCATTTCTTTTATAGAAATAATCCTTAAGCAATTTTCCCAGAATAAGTGGAATAAAATTAAGTAATAGTGCAATTCCAAATGTATACATAATGCCGATAAATTGGCTTTCCACCATAACAGTATCAAAAACTGTATATAATGTCATTGCATCCATTGCGCTAAGAATCAAAGTTAGAGAAATTATAATCGGTGTTTTCTGCCACCACGCCTGTTCTATGTTCATAATTTTTGCTTCATTTTTTCTATATTCAGCAAATCCGTTCTGTGATGAATATTTCATTTTTTCTTCTCCTTAGAATAATTACAACAAATATTTTCGTCGATTAGTTTAGCCAAATCATTGTTATTTGCTTCAATTAATTGATTCACTATATTGAGTTCATTTTCAATTTGTGCTTTAACTGTCTCATTCTGAATTGAGATATTGTTTACTGCTTTTTTATGTTCAGCAAATTGTCTTCCAACATCTTCAGTGGCAATTTTAAAAACAGATGTAACCAGTGCATCCATATAATCATCGTTAAATTCATCCATATTTGTATTTGAGATGAATTCGTCTATACGACTATCGAATAACGATTCAAACAAATTGACAATATCAAGTCTTTCATAACCTACAGGCGCATATGTAAACCAAGGAGTCAAACCAAATTCCGAAAAATTATCTTGCTTTTTTCTTTTCCAAAACATATTAATTCTCCTTTTCTATTAATGATTTTATTATATATTTTCTAATATTATCGTTTCCTGCGTGTGCAGATTCAAAATGTTCTAATGCAAAATCAGAAAATGTCAACTTAGGTAAATCTATATCAATTCCTTTAAGCATTCTCACATAATTACATATATACTCTTCAGTATATTTTCTAGCCGCAATAACTCTTTCAGCAACAATACCTTTTGCAGAATTTATAAACTCATCACATTCAATAAGTGCGTCAATATATTTTTTATATTCACTTTCTTCCTTTGTCTTATTACTCAAGGTTTGACGCTCTGCACGAACTTTTTGCTTTACAGAGTTGATTCCCTCACTTTTAATAGAATTAATTACTTGAATGTTTTTTTCTTTTAACTTTATACAATTTTTAAGCGATACCGTATAATCCTCATTTAGAAATCCTTCCAAAAATGCATATTCAGTTGCTTCAAAGCTTGCACAATCACACATCAATCTTTCAATATGCTTTTCACAAGCGTTCGCACCTCTTTTTGCATCTAACCAAGCAACCAATTTTAAAACTAACTTTGGTGTGTTTTTCCTAGCTAAAATCATCATTGGTCTTTTTTCCAACGCTTCTAGTATATCCTTTCTTTTACTATCCATTTTCTAACCTCCAAACTTTTTATTTATGAAAGTTCTACTTTCAATAAAAAGTTTAACACATTATTTTTTGTAGTTATTTTTTTTGGTTTTTTCACATAGTATTCAATTTCAAATACTTATTTCATTGCTAGTTTCTTTTTTCATTGTTTACTGTGTGGTAAATTTTGCATACATAAAACCATTTTAATAAAACTCAATTCATTGTTGTAATTACATGTTTTTTATGGTACAATAAGTGCAGAAAGGAGCGATAAAGATGTCACCAAAGAATTATTCAAAAAGAATAACGGCAATAAAAGTTGCGGATACACTCAATAAAATCGAAGGTGTTCCAGTTTCTGATTATGCTCGTGAATTGTCTGACAAATGGGCTAAAGGTGAAATCACAGGTAGTCAGATGAAGGCAGCTCTTATCGCCGCACATAAGAAGGTATAATTTATGAACGATTCGTACTTGTATGAGAATAGTACTGTTCTTAAAAATCTGCTTGGTATTACTAATGAAAAAGAATTAGATATTGCTGAAGCAGAATTATCCCGAGCAAATATGATGCTGTTGTATGAAAACGGATTTTCTGATTTTTCATCCAATGGCATTTGTTTTATTCATAAAGAATTATTTAGCGATGTTTATGAATGGGCAGGACAGTACAGAATAATCAACATTCAGAAAAGAGAAAAAATTCTTGCAGGTAGAAGTGTATGGTATTCCAACTGCACCGATATTGAACGGGATTTAGAAAAAGCATGGAAGAAAATCAACCAGGTTGATTGGGCAAGTTTATCCAAAGATGCTTTTGCAAAAAATATTGCTCATTTGTTCCCTGCCATATGGCAGGTTCACCCATTCCGTGAAGGTAATACTAGAACAATTGTAATGCTCATTACATTCTTTGCGGAACATTATGGATATTACTTTAACCAAGAGCTTATGTTTGAAAATGCAGGTTTTGTAAGAAATTCATTTGTACTCGCAAGTCTTGGTGAACATTCTGAATACGAAGATTTAGAAACAATCCTTTGTGATGCAATATCTGACGAGCCAATCGAATATACGGATGGTGATGATACAATCACTGAAAAGTCAGAAAAATATGCAAAATATAATATCGGCGATTACGAGCCGGCCAAACATGAATACATAGAATAGTAAAAGACTGAGTATTATGAATATACTCAGTCTTTATCTTTGCTAAAGAGTCAATAAAGTTAGCCTATCGGATTAAAATTTTTGTCGATTAAGATTTCGTGTTATGTTTTATTCAACATTAAACTAAAGAATGTTTTTGTTATTTAAATAAAATGATACAATATCCTCCACAAATTCTTTTGCAGTAATTCTAACGATTATGTCAGAAATATCACCAATGCACAATATAGTTGGGTCAATATTTGTTGACGATTCTTGAAAAATAAATCTAAACTCTTGTTGCCAAACCAAATCAGCCTTCTTATTAAACGGACCTAAAATTTTTGTTTTGTCATCATTATCATAGTAATCTACCAATCCACATTTCATGGATATAATATTTGTGTCCCTTTTATTCAAAGCAACATGCATTCTTTTTACAAACTCATCGGTATCCGTTATTATTACAGCTTCTCTTGCACCAAATGTGTATAACTTTTCATTAGGTTGAAAAATACGATTATTCTCTTTATCGTAGCAAAAAGCATACAAACATAGGAGTTTAAGATATTTTAATTCTTCTGATAATAGATGAACATTTCCAACTAGATTTTTCTCAATTTCTTCTCCAAAGTCAATACCAAATTTATGCAGATCTTTAACATTAACACTCGCAACAGAACCTTCTATGTAATCGTTGACAGCATCGTTTCGTTCTTCGATGTGTCCATTTAATATCTTTTCGACTCCACGATAATACTCTAATGAATTTAAATATAAATTACCTTTTGAGAAATCGTCGCCATAATTAGTGAATTTAACTAATTTGAAATCAAAAGCCATAATCTTCTCCAAAAATCAATTACTTTCTTTATTGGCACAATAATTAATCTGTTCTTTCTGTTTCACTTTTTCTATGCTGTCTTTCTTCATTATTTCAAAAATACTATAATAAAAACCAAATGATTTTTTTATGCCGCTTTCTCTTCGAATGGTTTTAATACATTTTTTTGCATATGACCTCAAATTATCTGCACAATTCAGTTCACACTCATGATACATGGAATAAATATACCATATCAATTCAGAATCGAAACTTATACACATTTGATTGTAATTATTTATAATGTAGTCTTCTATTAATTTTACATCATAATCCGTATATGTATCTTTACAAATCAAATCAACAATGATTGTAGATAGTTCATCGTATAGTTCCTTATTATTTTCGAAACGCTTAAACTCATTTTCTTTTTTTCTGTTCAAATAACTCAAATATATCGGCACAATTATTGAAGATAAAATAAATCCAAATATTGGAGTTGTTATGTTTCTTATATCTTCAGGCAATGTTAGATATGAAAAATATACTGATAAAAAAATAAAACCAACGGTCATTATCCCGTATACTAATGCCAATTTATTTGAAATTTCCGTATACAAATCCAAAAACACTCTAAAATTGGGATGTTCGTCTCGGTATTTGTGTACTCGTGCTATAAAACTAATATTATTAATCTTTTCTATTTGCCTTTTTTTCATATTGATTTTCCTTTCGGATTAATAAAAAATCTACTTAATATAGTCTTTTTTTAAGTGTAAGTATTGACACACTACGGAAATTTCTATATTTCACTAAATTCCTAACCTATTATTCATCTATTGTAGCTTTTGAGCAATTTCTTTTAAATTGTCAATAAAATACTTTATTTGCAATCTTTGTATTTTATCAAATTTTTCATCATCTATAATACTTTGTAATTTTTCTTTTAAATCTATAATAGTTGATAAATCTCCTGATAAATATTCTCCTATATTAGAAGAATTGTAAATATGATAATAAATCCTTCTTAGTTCTGTAATATCCCTAGATGAGCATTTGTATAACATTTCAATTAACTTGTTATTGTCTAAATATTTTGCAACAAACCCACCAGTTATCAAACTTCCATGCTTTTCAAATATATATTTACCTAGATCTTTTATGCTTTCAGGCTGATAATCAAAATTAAAATAATTATCTTTTTTGTAACTTGCAGATTCTAGCATAAGGAATTTAATTTCTTTATATTCATTGTAAGCTTTCGTATTTCCTCTTTCAATATCAAAATAAAAGATTTCATCAATTAAATCGTCCCCGTGTCCTTTAATATTATCAATCAGATATTTCTTTGATTTTTCATAGTCAAATTCTATTTCAACAATGAATCTTAACTGCACTAAGTAATAAGCCAATCTACCATAAATACTTATTGGCAATGAATTCTCTTCTAGTTGTTTTATTATTTGATTTATTGATTGTAAAACTTGCTTTTCACTATAATCATAACAAGAAGAAATAACCTGAAAATCCTTATTATCAATTCCAACATTGGGATTAAAATTCTGCATGTTTTTATATATAGCAAATGATAAATCAATGTTTTCGGTTAATAAAATATGATTTTGAATATATTGATAACAAAAATAAAACAAAGGATATTTCTGACTTCCAAGAACATCAGAATATTTTTGATTGCTATCCCATACAGTATCGAGACTATCGTTTTTTATTCTACCACTTTTTAATTTAGCAGAGTACAGGATAATGCTATAAAAGATGCACTTTTTAAAATCGTTGGAGTATACGCCATTAAGTTTGCTCAAAATATCATTTGACTTTTGGCAAGCAAAACAAAAGGTGCGCAAATTATAACATTTTCGATAATTGAAAAGTCCATAAATCTCTTTAATTATCTTATCATTATCATGAAACATACTTAATTCAGAATATTGTTTCATAATCATATTTATTGCATTATCAAAATCACCTGTATAATTAACTGTATCACTTATTGTTTTTTCTTTCACACGCAAATATTCTACAGAACGAGCTGATAATTCTTCCTTTTGTTTTTCTTCGGATGACTTTGTTTTATTAAATATAGAACTAAAGTCAAATTCATCTGCATCATTACATTTTTCTATAAGTTTACCATCTATTTCATATTTTATAAACTCTTCTTCATTTGCTACGAGTAAAACTTTTACGCCATCTTGTTCCACTAAACTATTTACATATCCTAAAAACTCAAGAATATCAATTTTTGCCCGTTCAACGTCCTCAAAAATAATTAGTTTCCCTGATAAATCTATTGATTCATATAATTCATGAAGTTCTTTTTCAGATGCTTTTGCTTCAATACCAAATGCACTTGTTACTCCTCTAAGTATAGTTTTAGCAGCTAAAACTCCAGCCACTGAACCCTCTGTAGATAACTTGAACTTTTTAGTGCGAATTTCCAAATATAAATTTTTACTAACATCTTTTATACTATCAATACCATATAGGGATATAATAGCACAATCATGTTTTCCATTTTTCTCTTCTGCTAAATACGGAACAAGTTCATTAATAATATAATAACTTTTACCACAACCCCAATCACCGGTAAGCATAATTGCACTTTTAGTTTTGTCTTCTGTTAGATAATGTTTTATGTATTCATTTAATACCGTGTTTGTCATTTATGCTCGCGCTCCTTAAATAAAATAGATTCAACTTTTTTATTTTATTGATTTATTATCTCAACTTTTGCTAAAAAGGCTAGAATGTATCATAATATATTTTAATACTAAACTATCAATCATTCAATAAAATAATCTATTTTTTAATGATTATAAGACAATTCAATATAAAAAACATTTATATTAAGTAAATCGTTTCTATACATAGTTTTGTGACAGATTTTGCAGGATTTATTATTCTGCTATTCCTTGTTTATAGCGTGGTAAATATTGCACTTTTATGGCTTAAAAATTTTCAATAGTATCAAAATAGCATCATTTTGAGATTTGAGGATTTTTTATGAATTGGTATGTTGTTATTTTTCTAAGTATGGAGGCACGCAGTCTGTGAGACCGCGGATTGACTCCAAAACCGCGTGCCGAGGGTTCGAATCCTTCTGCCCCTGCCATATGAAAAGCCTTGAAACTGCGTGGTTTCAAGGCTTTTTTCGTTGTGTATAAGGCTCGGCACAGGGTCAATTTCGTGCTGTTTAGAACGTCAAAAAGCGCATCAAATTTGGTGCTTTTTCTCAAACATTTTTTCTGTTCTGAAACATTCCGTCTGCTACATCATCAAAATAGCATCAAAAAAATAAACTTGATTTGATAAATAGTTAAGATTAGCCATCTCCGTACGAGATGGCTAATCTTTATCGTAATGTAAATTTGTTTTTCTGAAACTCCAAAAGTCCCTCGTCTCGCATTTTACACAATTCATTTGACATAGCACTTCGGTCAACGGATAGAAAATCAGCAAGTTGCTGACGATTAAACGGAATTGTAAAACTAGAACTATTCTTTCGTTTTGCTTCTTCAGACAAATAAGAAATCAGTTTCTCTCGTGTGGAACGCTTGGACATATGACCGAGTTTCTGCACAAGTTTTCTATTCTTTTCAGATATTGCAAAAAACATATTTTGGACAACAGTAGCATGAAATCTGCATGCAGAAGAACAAGTAGTAATGATTTTCTTTACATCAAAATAAACAACTACACTATCTTCTAACGCTACAACATCATTAAGCACAGCACCACTTTCAGGAGTAACATATGCTTCACCGAACATTTCTCCAACAGAAATCTGACCGAGGATACTTCGGTTTCCCCAATAATCATCTTTCTGTATGTGCAAATTACCATCTACTAAAACAATTATATCACTTAAATGTTCACCTTGTCTCAACACATATTCACCTTTTTTATAGGTGCATAATCTTGCACTAAGACAAGAAAGCAGTAATTCAATTTCACTATCACCAACACCTGCAAATAATCTGGTTCGTTTAAGAATTGAAATATATTTTTTCATAAAGAATCTTCTTTCTGTTGTAAATACAACGGACTTGTTTTATTTATTGTATTATAATTATGCCATAAAATCAAGATAAGGAGTCATATATATATGATTAGAAAAATAATAAAAATTGATGAAGAAAAATGCAATGGTTGTGGTGCTTGTGCTGCTGCTTGTCACGAAGGTGCTATTGAAATGATAAACGGTAAAGCCAAACTTACTCGTGAAGATTACTGTGACGGACTTGGTGATTGTCTACCTGCTTGTCCTGTTGATGCCATAACATTTGAAGAAAGAGAAGCACCAGCTTATAATGAAGCAGCAGTTCTTGAGTCAAAGGCAAAGAATACATCAGAACACCTTCCATGTGGTTGTCCGGGTACTCAATCAAAGTCTATCAATCGTGAGCCTTGCAGTGTTCCCGTAAATACATTTACAACAAGCCAACTTTCACAATGGCCTGTGCAGATTAAACTTGTGCCTGTAAATGCACCATATTTTGATGGAGCGAATCTTTTGGTTGCTGCAGATTGTACTGCATACGCTTATGGTAATTTTCATAATGAATTCATCCGTAATCGTGTAACACTTATCGGTTGTCCTAAACTTGATGAAGGCGATTATACCGATAAACTGACATCAATAATTGCAAACAACGATATAAAAAGTGTTACTGTTGTACGAATGGAAGTTCCGTGTTGTGGTGGAATTGAAAATGCCGTCAAAAGAGCACTACAAGCAAGTGGTAAATTTATTCCGTGGAGAGTTGTTACAGTTTCTACTGACGGTAAAATATTAGACTAGCACATGAAATGCTTATGGAACAGGATCGACATGAAATTAAAATTGAAGTTGAAGTAAGTAATGCTTACATAAAAAATCGTTCATCCACAAATCAAATTGTTTTCCTCACATCTCAAACTCATCTGTAATTCCATTGAGGTAGGTTGTGTCTTTTTTAACATAGTATCGTTCGGTGATTTCGGAGGTTGAGTGTCCGAGCAAATCTGCGACCTGACGAGGCGTTAAGGATTTAATGCTTCCGTCAGGTTGTTTTATGCCGTTGACAAGCTTTGTTGCGAAGGTGTGTCGGAGTGTATGTAGTCCTTTGGTTTCAATGTTTGCACCTTTCAGTATCCTGTAAAATCTTTTGCGAAAGTTTACAGGTCTTGTGTAGTTGCCATTCTCATCACATACAAGTGGTGTATTATCACCGAAGTAGAACTCATTACGGAGTTCTTTTATCATTTCTATTGCGGTGTTGTTTAGTGGCACATCTCTTTTACTCGATGCACTTTTTAGTTTGCCGATTGAGATTTCTCGTCCTGGTTGAGTTTCTATTCCATCTCTCTTATAGATTTCTTTTATTCCTCGTTGTATGTGCATTACTCTCTTTTCAAGGTCGATATCACTATTGAGTAATCCTAACATTTCGCCTGTTCTAATACCTGTATTGAGCATCAAGATATATGCAGCAGATTGCTGATACAATCTTTTACCTGTTCCCCAAGTTTTGAAACATTCTTCTTTGAGTTTTTCTATCTCCTCGTCAGTGAACACTGTTATGATTTCATTGGTGGGGAGATTTTCTTTGCCTTGGGCGGACATAAAGTTATGTCTTTTAATCATTGGTGCACTTCTCATTGGGTTTTTATCTATGATTTCTTGCTCGGTGAGATACCTAAAATACTCATTGAGAAGGCTGTGTATTTTCTTAACAGTTGTATATGCATATCCTTGTTGCATCCGGGAGTTGAGTATCTTTTTAATATCAACTGCTTTGATTGTAGAGATTACTCTGTCACCGATTTCGGTGTAGATATGATGCTTGGCGGTGCACTCTAATCTATCATAAGTGGAACGCTCAACAGATGGATACTTAAACACTTCTAACCAAGTCTGCATACTCTCTTTAAGTGTTTGATTGCTCTCGTTCGAGGATTTCAAGTCTTCTTCAAACTTTGCTATATATTCGGTCATCTTTTTATTGACTTCTGCTTTGGTTGTGCCTGAGAATGCTTTTCTTTTTCGTTCTCCAACTTCGTTCATATACCAGACTACTCCGCCCCAACGACCGTCAGTTCTCTTGAACGCATTACCATTAGTTAATAATTTCTTTTCGGACATAATTTTCACTCCAATACTCTTTGTTAGCAACACACATTACCACAAGAGTTTGCATAAGTCTAGAAAAAATTTTTTGAGCCGTATTTATTGTTTAATGCGTAGTAAAATTTGCACCTATATATATGATGCAGAAAGTAGTCAAAATTGAGAAAGACATCACAGCAACCCCACTACAAATGGCTAAACAGCGTGGTTTTTCGATTTTGCAGTCAAAATGCGATTTATTAGTCCCATTTGCAACCCACTTTTTTGAAAGTGCGGAAATCCTTGACACAGCACGCATTGCGGGCTGTTGTGATTGAGGAATGGGTGCTTTGCAACCCTTCCTCTTTTTCCTGCAACAAAATCGGACACGCGATTTTCGGATGAAATTACGGATTTTCATACATTTTCAAAAATTAAAACTAACTTTTTTGTTATCGTTTTATTTCTTCACATTTGCTCAGAAACCGCCCTAAAATCGTTTCCACTCTCGATTTGGGATTGTTTCTTCATTTCGCATCGAAAGCCTCACAAATCATCATATATTTTGAAGCAAAAAAGAACCACTCAAACTGAGTAGTTCTGATTTGAATTGTTATTTAATAGTGCATATATTGTAATAACTCATTGTTAGAATGTGAATTTGAAAATATTCTTTCCTGTTTTAGGAATTTCATATTCAGATGGTAATTCAGGACCACAGGAATGTGAGCCCACACCTCGCATTGCAAGGTCGATACAAACATTAACAAAATCGTTCTCTTCCAACTCAAAAGAGTGAAGTGTTTCACAAAGCTGCTTTGTTGTGTAAGGATTTACCGAAAATGAAAACGGTTGTTCCGCAGTAACTTTGAATAAATCCTTTACTGCCATATACTTACAAGCATAGTGGCTTCCCGATTCCTGAGGTCGAATATATTTATGGTCATAGTTTTCTTGAGCAGAATTTACATAGTATCCATATTCACAAGCAATGTGCTTATCCACATAACTCTCTGTTGGACCAAAGCCTGCATAAGAAAAGTTTGCACAGGCCTTATCTACACCAAACTCAATACCAAAGCGTGGGAAATTCTCCACATAATCAGCAAGTTTATATTCAATTGTTGCAGTTAACGTGTTGCCTGAAACCTCATACATTAATTCAAATTCTGCTGCAGGCATCAAGCAGTTGGCAGCAAGACAACCCTTGAATTTGTATGAATTTTCTTTCTTTTCGCAAGATAAAATGTGAGGTCTGCAAGAATCAAGATGGCATCTGCCTATCCAATGAGGAATAAGGTCTCTATCATTATCTGTGTATCGTATAATGTTAAAATGCATTGGGACACGAAGAATTTCTTTCCCATCAGCTTTTATTGATGTGATTTCCCCTGTATGTTCATTTACTTCAATATCAATTGCGGATGAGAATTTATATGTACTTGCAGGAATATCAACAATGTTTACTTCTGACTTTGTTTTGCCACCATATACTGCTTTCATTTCAAGTGCGTTTGATTTAATTTTTCTGTCAGGAGTTAACAAACCGTCTGCACAAAAGTTTCCGTCATGTTCAGGTTCTTTGAAGTCACCGCCATACAAGAATCCTTTATCAGTCTTGATGCCGTGGTCTGCCCATTCCCAGACAAATCCACCCATCATCTGCTCATTGTTATAAATCATATCCCAATACTCGGCAATATCACCACAGCTATTTCCCATAGCGTGAGTGTATTCACAAAGTACGAACGGACGATTTTCCTGTGGATTATCAAGCACCTTTTCACGGATAGTCTCAAATGATGGATACATCATACTTACCATATCAACTAGTTCTGTATAATAGTATTTAGGGTCAGCATTCTGTAAACCTTCATAATGAACAGGTCTGGTTTTATCCCGATTCTTAATGTAATTTGCACCTTCAAAAAATGCTTTTCCGAAAGAGCTTTCGTTACCGAGAGACCATATTATGACACTTGGTCTGTTTTTGTCACGCTCAACAAGGGCAGTATGTCTGTCAGTAATACCTGGTGTGAAAAAGTCATTTTCTGCATATTCTTCCCAAAGTGGAATATCATATCGACCATCACGGCTACAAGCACCATGCATTTCAAGGTCTGCTTCATCCATAACATAGATGCCAAAAGTATCGCACAACATATAAAATTCAGGACTGTTTGGATAATGTGAAGTTCTTACTGCATTGACAT
>CALBNX010000022.1 GCA_937896885.1 uncultured Clostridia bacterium | reverse complement strand
GCATCAAAAATGCTTATCAGAATTCAACTGATTAACTGATATTCCGCTTATTCCTGCAGATTCTTTTGAATCAGTTGCTCTAAAATAAGCTCCTTCTTTTTGCGGATACATAAATTCAAACATCAAATAATTTGCAGCATCACATAAGTATTCAGTGTTACCTGTTTGCTGATATTTCTTAATACATAAATCATGAGATTCAATTGCATTGACGAGTTTCATTCCAAAGTTATCAGCTGCAGTTTCATATTTATGAAAGCTTACAGCTACACGATTTTGTCTAAGTTCATCAAACTTATCACTATATTCTTTCGGATGTTCTTTTCCAATTTGACTCATATTTTCAGCTCCTTTAAATATCAATATCATCAAAAATAATGGGAATCTTTGACTTTAATTCTTTTAATAAGGGAATTGTTATTTCTCGCATTTGAGGATGAGCTGAAACTGGTGTTCTTAATTTAAAGAAAGCTCGCCATTCTCTATAGTTTGTACTGATTGTTATCTCTGTTTTTGTGCTGTTAGGTAATACAGAACGAGCAATCTGAGGAGTTGCACCTAATTCTATCATTTTTATATAATGATATTCTGCATCTTTCATTGCTTTTAACCATTCATCAATTATCATAAAAATAATATCGGCACTTAAATCTTTCATTTTGGTATCAAGCTCAATACCATCATGAATATCAATAATATTTATCTCATTACCGAATTTTTCAGAGGCATAGTTTACATATCTTGTACTCTCTTGTGCGAAAGAAGCAATTCTATGTCTTACCAATTCATGAGAAACTCCTCTGTCAACTGTAAACTTTATAGATAAGTTAGAGTGCTCAATCATTGCTTCATGACCTCTATTTATAAGCATCTTTACAAATTTCTTTGCGCTCTCGCCGTCTTCAGTTATCTTATCTTCACTTTTATAACAAACACGACCAATGCACTCTATATGCTTCAATTCATTGATTGCATTTTCAGAAATATTTGTTAATATTTTATAATTTGCTTTTATTATATTCATTTTTATTTCTCCTTTTATTTCGCTTTTCAGCTTCTTTTTGTTTTGTTTTAATGTAATGCTTTTCTTGTTCGATGTATTTATCTAAATATTTAATATTTTTAAAGTAAATAGTTTCAATATGACAATTATTATTCCATACTTCAACTTTAATTCCTTTTTGCATTATACTTTTTACTTTTCTTGCTGAAGAAGTTATAAGTATAATTTTTCTTTTTTTACAGTTAATTACTGCAAATGTATTATAATTAGCCATTATTTATAAAACCTCATACTATCAATTTGATATAAATATTCTAAATTTCTACTGTGCCAGTTATTTTCGTTTTTACATGATTCAAAATATAGAGCACCTTCAGAATAATCATATTCATATTTTATAGCAATCTCTACTGCTTCCCAGCACTCTTCATTGGGCTCAACTTTATTCCAACGTCCATCTTTAATAGGTGAAAATTGATTTTTCTCAAATATTACTTCATAGATAGTATCAGGAAATTTATCAGATTGAACACGATTTAAAACCACCAATATGACAAATACTTTAGTTTGTATATTGCAGCCTTCAGCTTCAGCCATTGCTATTTTAGCAAGCAAGTATCTGTCTTCTTTATTTAAAGACTTATTATAAGTGGATTCAGGATATTCAATATAATAAGTTGTATCACCAATTTGATGGTCCTCATCATATGTATCTACATTAATTATTTGATTAATGGATTCATTTACTTTTGATGATTCAACAGAATAACTTTTATTTAATTTTTTATTTATTTGATTTACAGAATTATTTAATGAACATAATGCAATTATCATTATTATTGCAAGGTTTATAGCTATTACTCTTTTTATACTTGTCATAATCTTTAGACCTCTTTCTTTTAAACTTCTGTTTTACAAATTATTGGACATTCATCACAAATACCGTAATCACAAGGTTTTCCATTAAAAATACATTGTTCTAATGCATCCTCATAACATTGTGATTCCTGCCATTCTTCAAATTCCATCATTTAATATTCTCCTTTATTATATCATCCTATATTTAATCAGAATGGCCCCAGATTAATTTAAAATTTTAAATGGTATTTTATATTAAATAACTATGAAAGGAGATTCTAGGGCCATTCTGGATAAAACTATGTTATAATAGACCTTTGCGCTCTAACCAATCTTCTAAATCAGCCAGATACAAAATTAATTCTTGAATACGATGATAAGAAATTGTTACTTCACCATCATCATCTACGTAAGTAAATCTTTTAGGTGGTATAGGAACTTTTGTCCCTTTACCAATTTTATTAGCATAAGAACGAAGTAAACATATTATAAGACCAAATATAATTGGAATAAATATTTCACCACCTGGAAGAATTTCACCTCTTTTATCATGAACATACTGACCTATAATGTACATAATATATGGAAGGGTAATATTAAGTAACCAAGCAAAATTTCTAATATTATTTTTACAAAAGTAAATAACTTCAGTAAAAAGTTCAACAATAATCTCTGCCATACCTTTACAAAATGCTTTTATAAGATTTTTCATTTATTATTCCTCCAACAATTTATTAAACAGTTGCCTGTAATAACTTTGTTTTATTTTTGTTTTTTGTTCCAAACGATTTTGATAGCCAGCAGCAGCGCAAATATTACAATTAGTATTTTCATTAATCATAAAATTATGATGCATCTCTTTACAACACAAGCAATGTTGATTAAAAATTTCTCTTTCATTAACCATTGCATACAAATGAATAGTAACAGTTGGAAATTGCTTATCTTTTTCAAATTCAACTTGAATATCACGCAATTCATCTTTACTTAATATATTTGTAGCGTACCACTTGCAAGCTTTTAAATATGCTTCTTTCATTGTGCTTGCTGTAAATGATTTTTTACCGAATTTCATAGAGAATAATGCTCTTGCCATGTCTATATACCTTCCTTTGCTTTTATTGATTCTTCCTTGGCTAATTTGTCCACCAACTCATTGAAAGTATTACCTGCGTGGCCCTTAATCTTTATTATTTGTATATAAACACCAAGCAACCTTGCTCTTTTACGCAAATGCGCAAACTCTTCCCATAAGTCTTTATTTTTAACATCTTCACTCTTTGTAGTCTTCCAATTATTACTTTGCCATTTTTCAATCCAGCAATTATTAATTGAATTAACTACATAAGCACTGTCTGAATATATTTCATATTCTATATTGTTCTTAGGCTTCCTACTCAAAATTTCTTTATAGCTTTCAATTACAGCTCTAAGTTCCATTCGATTATTAGTGGTTAACTGTTCATTTCCACTAAGCACTCTACACTTATTAGCTGAATTAAATACAGCAGCCCAGCCCCCTGGTCCAGGATTTTCTGAGCAAGCACCATCAGTAAATATTCTTATTTTCATTTAATATTCCCCTTTGGTTTTATCAATCTTTTTAGCAATACGTTCTCTTTGTTTTTCTTCTTTAGTAAGAACTCTCTCAGGTATATTACCTAACTTTACTTCAGAATACATCTTAATTGCAAGCTTAGCAAAAACTTCATAAACACACATACCATATACTGTACCAATATGTTCATAGGAATTTATATTTTTTCTGATTTCTATGGAATAGATACCTAAATCAGTTTCATAATATGACATCATCATTTGCTTAGGTATAATTTCATATTTATTTGTTAATATCTTTATTACTCTTTCAATTGCTTGCAATGGAATATCATTCTCATCTGAGAATTTAGAAAGTGGTTTGATTTTTCTCAACACTTTCTGTATTATTTTTTTATTTTCTTCTTTTCTGTAGTCAAGGTTTAAAATATCTTTTGTTTTCATATTGCACTATTATACTTCCTTAAATTTGTATAGACAGAGTATATGCCTCATAAACATATACTCTGTCCATGTCTATTTATTGAGGCCGATTTTATATTTATTTAAAATCAGATGTCCCAATCATCATCGTCATCTTCTTCAACCTTCTTGGTCTGCTTTGATGACTTTGCCTTATCAGCTTTCTTGCTCTTAGTTTCTGACTTTGCAGTTTCCTCTTCGTCGCCCCAGTCTTCAGAATCATCTTCATCATCTTCAGCCTGATTCTTAGCATCATCCTTCATGAGAAGGTCAATGTAGAACTTGGCAGCCTTCTTTGAAGTTGCCTTTATACCGCGCTTCTTACATTCCTTGAAGAGTTCCATTGCCGACTTGCCTTCATAAGGATTTGTAGTTTCAGTTTCAGAATCATCTTCATCATCCTCTGTAGAGGTGTTCTTATCCTTAGCTGCATCCATTGCCTTACATGCTGCAACCAAATCTGCCTTCTTAGTAGACTTAGCTGTCTTGCGAAGACCAGCCTTACCAAGAATATCCCAGAGCTGTTTTGCACTCATTGACTCATAGTCGACACCATTTTCATCAGATTCAATTTCTGTGTCATTGGTTTCAGTTTCATTGTCAGCATCTTCATCATCCTCTTCAGAAGATTCTGATATACCGTTCTTAATAGCTGTATTTACCTTATTTGCTGTAAGATAATCAGGCATATAAGTCATAAGGTCTACAAAGTCCTGACCTGCCTTTGCTATAACGATTGTCAACTTGTGAAGAAGAACCGGATAACGTCTACCAATATCTGCGATAGACTCGAAGTCCTTACCTTCTGCGATGATTTTTACTGCTTCGTTCAGTGTGTAATTTTTTGCCATTTTGAATTACTCCTTTTTTTAAATTTTATTTTTTTGTTTTGGCTTTTCCTCAACTGAGGATTGTGTATATGATTGAGGGTACACCCCTCATTATCACTTTATTCATAAACAAGCTCAGTTTTTGCACTGTAATGTATTTCGTATGCTTTTGCAAAAAGCTTTGCATTTGCAAAATTATCAAACTCACCTACAACTGTTTTAACTTGTTTTTCAGAATTTCTGTCCCAAACTGTTGTTAATACCTTAAACTTTGCTGTTGTCATTTTATTTACCTCTCATCTAAGAATTTATTCAGTCGAAGGTGTTTCCTCCTTAACTGTGATTACATTATATCATATAAATCCGGGAATGTACATAGGTTTTTGAAACTTTTTCAAAGAAATTTTGATTTTTTTCAGAACTTATTCATCCCAAGATTCAGATTCTTCAGGGTTTTCTTCAGCAAGCTTAATTGCAAGATTTATTGCATCTCTAAGATTATATAAACCGTGAACATCTTCAATATGAAAAGCACCCTTCATAAAAACCGAAGTTGTCATACCATTTTCAATTGCCTCAAGCTGCTGAGCGACTGTAAATCCACCCTTAGAGCAACTGGATATTACAACATTTCGAGAGTCAGTTACCTTAGCTCTTGAAAGTTCACGATATTCAATTTTATTCTTCGCCAATTTCATTATCCTCCTCTTCTTCAATTTCTGCTTCCATAAGAACAACAAATTCCTTATTGTCGTCACTATTTAAAGGAAGTAAATTTAAGTTATCCATTTCAATGTAATCATTTAATCCATTGAATTTAATTACACTTTCACCATCATCATCAATAATGATTTGCTTAATTCTGAATGAACCTAACTTTATAGGCTTTTCACCCGGAATCTTTGCTTTGATATTTACATCATTATTAAGCATCTGCATAGCTTTAATTGTATTTGTTAATTCTGAATAAGAAGCTTTAAGAGAAAAGTTAACACTACCATTTGCTGATAAGCTATGTCCTTTATACTGTACCACTTCTTTAACTTTTACCGTCATGTTGCTGACCTCTTTTCTTTTTTAAACTTTGATTCATTTTCTTGTCTGAATTTTTCTCTTGCTTTTGAACTTGATTTAATAACAGTTTTTGTATGAGCTGTTATATCTTCATGTTCACTTAAATCTATACCAACAAATGTATTCATGTTGATATATTCTCCTGTTTCGATGTAATTAGCTGCTTCACAAAGCATCTCGGGCTTAACTAAAAGATAAACCTCATTAGATTGCAGAAATTGTATCGCAAATACAGGTAATTTGTGAGCAACAGCTGCATTATAGCTTAATACATCTAAATCTTTTTTATGTATTCTAATACTCTCGGCATCTGTTGACTTTAATTGACATATAACGTTTTCAGATTGACCATCTTCTTTTTCAATCCAACCCGAACCAGAGTTCTTAGTTGGTTTAAGCCCGAGTAATTCCATTACCTCAGCTTCATTCTTTCTATAAAACTTACCTGACCTTTTCATATTTACATACCTGTTAATATTTCACCAAGAACAAAATCATAATTCATCTTGATTTGAATTTCTTCTTTCAAGTATAATTGAAAATATTTAAGACCTGTCGCTGCAATAAGTTCAAGAGGAAGATTATCTTTCGGCATTATATAACCAAAGTTATATACTTCAGTATCTTTATCACGGGTTCTATCAATAAGAACTTGCATATTCCATTCATTAGGATTCGAATCCATCATTCGTTTAAATGAAGCATGAATCCAATGTTCTTTATCATTTGATGGATTTGATGGAATAGTATATTCAAATCGAATACAATGTCGACCTTCATATACTCTATTCTCTAAATCTTTTTGTTTTAACATCAATTACTCCTTTTCTCTATTAAGTTGAAGTCTTACGTTTCCATTGCCTATATACAGTTTCAGCAATATTAGTAAGGTATTCTCGGTCATATTTAGTGAGCCGTGAAGGAATATCAAATCCTGTTGAACCATCAAAGTCATGCATGGCATAATAGTATGTGGATTTTCTTAAATCTTTTGGGTTAATTTCTCTTTGCATTTTTGCCAGTTGACGTGATATTTCATCGTATTCTCTATCCGATACACAGCTCTCATTCATTTCATAATACATTATTGAATATACTATGATACGCCTTTGTAAATAGCTAACCTTAGCTGAATCAGACCAGTATATACAAGGACATTTACTGAAATCTACCATTTAATTACCTCCAAATTTGGAGTGTTCTTTTAATTTTCTTTTTCTTATAACCGACAAGTCTTTTTGTGTTTTAACTCTACCATTTTTAAAACATTCAGCTTGCAGGGTTTTATTAAATATTGCTTCATTGCAGATATCACATATAGTAAATATCTTGCCACCAATAAGTAAATCAAACATATTTAAAACTTCTTTTTGGTTGCAACCGCATTCACAGCAGAAAGCATCTGATTTTGTATTATTTCTCATTTTTATAGCCATAATTTATTTCCTCCTTAGACATCCACAACTATGAACGATGTCATTTAGAAGCGGACCTCTTTGAATTATTTTAATTTTACCACAAGAGCATTTACATAAATAGTAATGACGTAATTTATCTCCTCCTGCTGTATGGTCATATGCATGTCCTGCATAATCAGTAACCTTAAGACGTCCTACATGTTTGCCAATAATATCGTTGATATTAATTCTAATTTTATTTTCCAGCATTTTATATTTCCTCCATTTGTACAAGTCAGAGACAGCTTACGCTGCCTTCTGAACTTGACGTAATGCTTGATGATACTTTGAATTACCTGTAGGATTAAAAGTATTAATTGTATCTTTATCCAACCCTTTAACGATACTAATTTTAATTGCCATTGTTAAATCCATTCCAGATTTTTCAAGCTTAGTTATCATTGTTAAGCAACGATAACTGAATGTTGCACGAATTCCTTTACTTTCTGCTTCATCACGCATTTGATGAATAAACTTAACAAGCTCTGAATTATTCTTTGTGATTGCCATTTCAATACGTTCACAATAATCAAATTCAATAATTGCAAACCTATCAAGAGTTGCTTGGTCAAGAACCATACGACCTACATACATATCGTCAGCACCTGAACCAACAGTGTTACCAGCAGCTACAAAGTGAACGTGATTAAAATCAACACGACCATTAGGAAATTCAAAGTAACCATTTGCAATAGCGGCATTTAAAAGGACTAATACTTCGGGAATTGAAGCATCCATTTCATCAAGAAAGAATACACAATCATTTTCATCTGTACAAGCTTTATAGAATTCAGTTTCATGGAAACATCCACCTGCATCAATAAAACCTGTAAGTTTATACTCTTGTTGAACTGAATTGGAGAAGTAAAAGTTCCAACCAAGCTCTTTAGCAATCTGCTCAACTGTATGATTTTTACCAGAACCAGCAGGACCCGCAAGATAAACTGGAATACCACATTCGAGACATGTCATTATCTCTTCGTATCTATCGTGGTGAACCTCACCATTCTCAACTTGAGGAAGTGTTTCAGGAATTTGAATACCTTGAGCTTCAAGTTCATTTGTAATTTTGCTTGATATTTTACCAACCTGATTAGCGGTAGATGTTTTCTTAACACCTTTTGTTTCATATTCACGTTCAACTTTTATAATGTCATAATTATTATTGAAGTAAATTCTACAACCATCAATTACCGTTGTATTGTTATAAGCTCTTCGAACATAGGTGTAAACGTTGCTGTTGTTATTAAATGTGAGATTAACAACTACACATCCAGGTTTATTAGCGGGCTCAATGTGATGTACTGTAAAGTTTACGTTTTTCATGATTTTGTACTCCTTTTCAACTGAAAATTTAATTTTAATTTTGTACTTTCCGTACCTGACATTATCATTATATCATAAACAATTTGATTTGTAAACCCTTTTTAGCAAAGTTTTTGAACTTTTTTCAAAAATCTTTCAAGGAGATTGTCCTTCCTTTATCGATTTAATCTTTCTATTAGTTCGGTAACACTTAACTTCTGTATTTCAGATTCATTACTTCCTTTAAGTAATGTAGGAAGAAGGATTTCATTCTTACCACAAGCACCATTCAATTCACTTTTAAAATCATTTTCCGAAGGAACAACTCCATAAGAACCTAATCCAAAATTTTTTGGAATAGTAGGATATACTTCAACAAATCTGAAATATAAACGACGAAACATCGAGGGATGAATTAAAGGAAATGCAAGTTTAGAAATATTAAGTTTCTCATTTGCTGACTTTAAGCGAATTTTTACACAAACATGACCTGTACTGATTAGCAAGTTTAGATTTACACGAATTCCTGAAGCTTCAATCTTTTTTATAATTTGAAAACATTTGATTGATTCCTGTTTTAATGTTTCAGCTCCAACCGAGGCTGAGCAGCTTAATGCTTTGTTTATTGTGATTACCTTTTGTTTAATTGGTACCATTTTCTTATTAACCATATTATTGGGAACACCTTGTAAGTATAAAGGAACAATTGCTTGATAACCACATATGCTTAAGATATTTTTGTAAGTCATTTGAACTTGAGTATCTTTATTCATTTCAGCAAGCTTAAATTTGTCATTAAGTTCTTTAGCACCAAATGTCCAACCATGAATACACATATCAAGAGCTTCTTTAAATGATTCAGAACCTGACCAGTTTGTCATGTAAGAATCTTCTTCTTGACTTTGTAAATATTTCTTTTCAAAAGCTTTATTAGTTGGAGTGTTCTGAATATAATCACAGAACTCTTTAATGCTATCAAACTCCATTAAATGCCAGCTTAATGTATTTTTAGTCTCTTTCATGTTATTGTCCTCCTCTAAGGATTTAGTTTATCTATGGGTTATTATTATCAACCACTGTAATCATTATACCATAGTATTTTGTATTTGTACATACTTTTGCTAAAAAAATTTTTTAAATTTATTTATTTGTGTATTGTAATAAAGAAAGAAAATATATAAAAGAAAGAAATTATCTTATTTTCTTATGTCTTTTAAAATCAACACAAGCAACTCTATTAAAATCATAGCTTGAGATATTAGGAGTTTTATGCTTCTCTGCCCACTCTTTTTGTACTTTATGTTCTTCTTTTGCTTTAAGATACTTAGAACATTCTGAATGACAACCCACAAATCTGTCATTACAGTCTTTACAACATTTAAAGCTCATGAAATTACCTTTCCTGATGCAGCTTATCAAAGTCACCAACAAAACCAAACATTGCTATTCCAGCTGAATCAGCTGCGTCATTGTTATACATATATTTTTGTCCTTCTCTGACAAAAGTTCCTTTTGATTTTCTTCCTTCGACTTTGATTAGGATGCTATCCTCCCAACCCTGCTTTAATAACCAATTAACAGTAGGCCATTTCTCTTCTGGAACTCCATACTTATTTGGCATCGGCTTAGATGTGCCTATTACTTGAGCTTTCCAACATCTGGTATCTACACTGTAAACTAAAATACCATAATCATTGCATTTATCTACAATCAGACTATTTAATGCACCAATTGATTTTATATAGTCAATATTTAAAAAGCCTTGAGAATGCAGTCTGATTCTCTCAATAATACAAATTACTTCTTTGGCTTTTAGACAAACCACCTTAAGGAGACCATCAAGCGTATTTGCTAATGCCCTCCTTTTATCACTATTTGTTTTATACTTATCTAAGTGTAAACTTTTTATTTTCTTTAAATGTCCATCTGCAGCAATAGTAATACCAGTATTATTATATGATTGGTCTATTCCTATAACTATCTTTTTATATTTATATTGCTGCTTACATTGCTTATCTTCACAATCTAAACAATCCAGATAGACAGCTGTTCCTAATAAAGGGCAGGGTCTACCCATGATAAAACCTCCTATTTTTATTTTATCCAGAATTGGCCCAAATTTTAATTTTAATCTAATTATAATTTATATTATTTTATTATTAAAGTTAATCCTGGGTCATTCTGGATAAAACTGGATATATAATAATTTATAATCTTATTCTACCCTCACCAATATTCCAACAGGCTTCACGCATAAAACATTCTTTACAGCGTTTGCATGTAGGAGATGTGGCGTCTTTAGGTCGAGCAACCATTTTATGTTCTTCAAAAACTCTATCATGATGAATCATAATAAGTTCTGCTCGTTCTGCAAAAGATTCAATTTTAGCAGGTTCATAATTATATACCTCAAGTTTAAAGTCTTGAGTATTTTTATCTTCATTTAATACAAAGCCCTTAGTATAGTCTATACCATTCCAGGTTTTATCTTGTTTTGCCTTTTTAATACATAAATGCATATACCATTGACATTGCTTCCAAGCTGAAGGGTGCTTAGTCATTCTTTGAAACTGATACGTATTAACTGACTTAATTTCGCCAATCATACGACCTTCAAAGAATTCCGGAATAAGACAATCAATATCAGGCGTATAGCTTAACATATAGTCATCACAAATTCTTGTTCTGTCCATATCATTAGCGGTACCATAACCACCTCTAATTAAAAGTCTTTGCCACTTTTCATGAATAGCATTACCTTGCTCAAATATTCTCATTAACCCAACTTGAGTTTGTTGACCTTGAAGCTGTTTATAAATTAAACTTAATACTTGAGCTCTCATACAAAAGTCTGCATCACCTACTAACATTGCCGACGCATGAAGTCCAACACGTTCTTGAGATTCAAGGCCTCTTGTCATTACCTGTTTAACAAATCTTGTTTCTTCCTTGATATTCTTTTCAAGATAAAAAAGGTTATTAAATATTTTTTCAAGAGCAGCTGCATCAGTACTTTGAATTTTTGTTCTGTTGCCTTGCGCTTCTTTTTTAATGTTATCTATTAAACCCATTAGCTATCTCCTTTCAATAAGTCGATATCACCTTTTCTGTTTACAATTCTTATAACACCTGCATTTTTAAGCATTCTTAAACATATATTGCATGGAACGGGTTCAATATCTTCAATATAGTCATATATATCTTCTGCCCACATAGCTGACCTGTCTTCATCCAGTTTATATTCTTCACAAGCCAAGTAAATAGTTGAATTAATTAAACGTTCGCGGCTTGTAGCAAGTAAAGCGTTTTGCTCAGCATGAACACTATCGCAATTTTCATAACCTTCATAGCGTTTACAGTTAGCTCGTTTACATGTTCCTCTGTCACAACAGTTTTCTTCACCTCTTGGGCTACCATTATATCCAGTAGCAACAATTATATCATCCTTTACGATAACGCAACCATAGTGACGTCTAAGGCATGTGCTTCTTTTTGAAACAGCAAGGGCAATTCCAAGATAATATTCATCTTTAGTTATTCTTTTCTTCTGCATTTTCATTATCCTCCTGCAAAGTTTCAATATATTGAGGAATTTCTCTTTTTCTTTCTTGAGCAATTATCTGGCAACCACATACAGGACAATCAAAAGTATCATATATCAATTCTTCTGTTTTTGTCAAAGTGGTAATAACTCCTGATTTACCAGCATCTCGTGAAACATAATGGTGATTGATTTTAGGTTTAAGTTCATTACCGCAGATTTTACATCTTAACATTATTCATCGTCCTCCCCTAAAAATTCTTTGGGAATACGTTTTCCAAACTGCTGAGCTCTTTTTGCCATAATTTCTTTTCTTATAGCAGGAACATCATCAAAGCTCACAAAACCTCTATCAAAAAACAAAGGAATTTCACATTCACCCATTGGATTGCTTACCTTAGATTTAACCACTTTACATTTCATAATTAAACCAATCTTTTCATTTGTAGCAGAATTATATGGATTTTTATTAGGAATTTCAATCCAGGCTTTTCTTGCTACTTGAATACGAAGACTACAAGCATGCTTAAGTTTACGTCCTCCTGGTGTATCAGTTTTTTCACCAAATAGCATTGCATTCATCTTATCACGAACTTGATTAATAAAAATTAGAGTAGTTCCGGTTACTTCAATAATTTCTTCAACAGTAGGAAGATATTTGTTCATTAATCTTGCTGTTCCACCAATTCTCTGTTCCTCAATAGAATCTCGCTCAGCAGATTTAAGAACCTTTTCAGCATCTTCTTTCGGTACCATACTTGGAACACTATCAATACCAATAAGTGGGATTCCTGCTTTAGCAAATTTAATTGTTTTATTAAAAGCATCCTCACCATATTTAGCACGATAAATAAGCATTTGTTTGGGTCTATTACCAAATACTTTTGCACGTTCTGCATCAAATGTTCCTTCAATAGGAATATCCAAACACAACTGATGTAATCCACATAGATGATAAAGTAAAGTTGTTTTACCAGAACTTTCTGGACCAAAAATTTCAACCACTCGTCCTTCAGGCATTCCACCACCTATAATCGCGTCCAGGTCTTCAATACCTGTAGACCATCGCTTAATCTTTAAGTCAGCATGTTTACTTCCAATTGAGTAAATCGCACCTTCGCCTTCCTTTTTATTTATTTCATTGCAGAGCTTTATAATAGCTTCTTTATTTGTCTTTGCCATTTTGTTTCCTCCTAATTACTTGGGAAAGCAGTCAACCTGTGACTGCCTCCCTTTTTCATTTTATTGTCTTGACTTTGCATAAAGTGTACTATTGTATTTAATAACTCGATTAACATATTTGTTTTTATTAAATTCCAGTGCACCTTGTTCTTTAAGGATTTGAACAACTCTTGATGTAACCACTCTTGATTTACATCTATCATAAAAATCATCAAAGCTTGTAAATATACCATGAGCTTTTCTTTCAGCTTCAATAAATGCTGCAGCCTTTTCACCAACACCTTTAATTGCACTCAGCCCTTCTTGTATTACAACCTCACCATCAACTTTTCTTAATGAGAAATTAGCCGAATAATTGACGTGAGGTAAAAATACAACTGCATTATCTTTTATTGCATTTTCTTTGAACTTAATCAACTTGGCATCATCATTAGTATATTTCATTTTAACATACCAAAATTCTGTAGGATGATAAAGTTTATAATACATTTCTTCAACCGATATTAAGCTATATCCTGTTGCGTGTCCTTTATTAAATGCATAATTAAAAAACTTATCAAAGATTTCAAAAGCTTGTTCTTTGGTCATACCAAAACGTTTTGCCCCTCTTTCAAACTTTTGAACAAAATTATCATAATTCTCTTCAAAGTTTCTGATTGCCTTTTCAGTACCACCACGCTGCATCTTTAAAATCTTATCAGCTTCCGGCCATTCCAATCCACCAATATGAACTGCGATTGCTTGAACTTGTTCCTGGTAAACCACACAACCATAAGTCTTTTCAAGGTATTTAGAATAAGGAAGACTTGTATCAATATGGGATTGGTCAACTTTGTTGGCTGCATATATTTCAGGCATTTTTAAGCTTAAAGGTCCAGGACGATTCATAGCGGAAGCAGCAACAACATCTTCAAAACAGTCACAACCCATTGTCTTAAGCATATCTTGAACAGATTTCTTTTCAAACTGGAATACACCATCACAGTTACCTTCGCCAAAAGCTTTTGAAATATTCTCATCATTTACCCAGTCTTCATCGAAAGAATCATTACCAGTTAATTGTCTTAATTCACATATACTTGACATTGTTGTTAAACCAAGAATATCAAACTTAATTACTTGAATTTTTTCCATATCATTAAGGTCATAATTGGTGAAATATTTTCCTGTTTTAGAATCAATACGAATTGCTGTATAATCCAAAATATTACCGCCTGTAATAGCAACGCCCGCAGCATGAGTTCCTATAAATCTAATTTTATTATAGAGCTTTGAAAAATGCTTTATAATATCATCATATTCATGATTCCACATTTTAGCTTCAGCCGAATTAACAACAGCTTCCATGTTAAGAACACCTTCGGTAATATTCTTATTTATAAAACTTTTGATTTGTTTTAATTCGTCTTTATTTTCAGCCAAACCACAAACTTTAGCTAAATCATTTAAAAGATTATCAACTCTGTAAAGCCCATATGAACAAATTTGAGCTGCATTATTTGGATATCTTTCAAGCAAATGTGCAATAACCTCAGGTCTACGAGATGTTTCAAAATCCAAATCAATATCAGGCATTTTCTTTTTATCAATTCTTAAGAAACGATTAAAGTCTAAATCAAATAAAATTGGGTCAACATCTGTAATACGTAAAGCATAATTAACCAAGCAATTACAACCTGAACCTCGTCCAGGCCCTACCATTATTCCTTGGTTTTTTGCCCAATTAGTATATTCAGCAACCATAAGGAAATAGTCTTCAAAACCATGATATTTAATTACCTTTAATTCTTCCTTAATTCTATTTATATACTTTTTATTCCATTTACTGCGAGATTTAAGACCTTCTTTTATCTTTTCCTTGAGCAAATCATAACTATTTTTACCTTCTTCAAATTGTGGTAATTTTTGCTCAAGATTATCAAGAATCATATCATCTACTTTTTTCTCAATTTCTTCAAGATTAGCAATCATTTTATTTGCTAACATTTTAGTTGTATCATTACCAAAATCATTTTTATGCATTTTCCAGAACCGAACTTTTAATTCCTTTTCTGTAGGCATATAACGTTCACCGTATGTTGATTCAATCCACGAAACATCATGCTTTGCAATCTCATGCATCTTAATATACGTATCAAAATCATCTTTAGAACCATAATGGGAATCAGAAGTTAATATACATTTAACACCATATTTTTTAGCAAGTTTTATGCTTTGAATATTTACATTCTCTTGCATACCTACATCTGAAATTGCATATGGCTGAATTTCAATATAAAAATCATCACCAAATATACTTATCATTTTTTCAACAAACTTTTCAGCTTGTTTTATTTTACCAGCAGTAATACTCTTAGCTAAATAACCTGCAACACAAGCACTTGTACAAATCAGTCCTTCATGATATTTTTCAAGTAAATTAAAATCAATAATGGGATTATAATATTTCTGTTTTTCACCTTCAAACTGAAGTGTATTTAGATTGGTATATCCGACATTGTTCTTTGCATATAAGCATAAATGGTATCCTCTTTCATGTTCCTTCCATTTGGGTAAGAAATAAGCTTCAACCCCCATAATAGGTTTTATTCCCACTTCCTTGCATGCATAGTAATGTCTTACCAGGCTGTTTGTGTTACCATGATTTGAAATACCTAAAGAAGTGTGACCGAGTTCTTTAGCAAGGATAGCAAGTTCTTCAGGTTTTCCAAAACCATCGAATGTTGAGCATTCATCATGTCTGTGTAAATCTACCATTTGCAACTCTCCTTTTCTTACACACTAAGAAAATTTGACGATTGGCATAAATAGGAGATAAGCAAGCAATAATTGCTCTTATATAGCTTTCAGGAAATGCCCCTTCTAATCTGGATTTTATCATAGCCAAAATAGCATCATTTCCTAAAATTTTATTATATTCACGTTCTTCAAGGCTCCAACCAATTTCTTTATTTATCTTGAAGTGCTTATTAATTATATTATAAATTTCTGAAAATGTAAACTCAGAAAGATGGTCAGTTGGCCAGACTCTATCTTCAAAGTTTCCATTATAAGGGGGAGTAGGAGTTGTAAATAATAATAAACCTTCTGATTCTAACCAATTAGAAATTTGTTCAAATAAAGTGTAAGCTTTATCCTTTTCCAAATGTTCTATAACTTCCATAAGTATAATAGCATTAAATTTACCAGCTGCTTCACAATAAGTATTACAAAGTTCTGAAGTAATATCTAATACTAAAATATCATTATTAGATTTATATTGTTCATCTCCATCAACTTTATAAAATATAATGTCTTCTCTCTTAAAATTCTTTTTTACAAGATTCTCTAAATCACTTGAACCTGCACCAAGCTCCAACACTTTCGAATTTAACGGGAGCTGAGCAATATGCCCAGCCGCCATTAACATTCTATTAAAGTTTGAAAAGCTCCAATGCAAATTATAATTACTCTCTGAAAACTTATCGAATCCAAGAGTTTGATTTGCATTAGTTGTATTCACTTCTTTTCAAAGCCTCCTGTAATTTTTCTATTATCAAAGCAACGCATTCTTCAATCGAACGATTTGTTGTGTCAAGTCTTAAAACATTTGCATTGTTATTCCAAGTACCATAACATGCTATTATGCTATAATCATAAATCCTATGTGCCTTAGTATAATCATAAGGACAAGTTTCATTATGAGCTTTAAGTCTTTCTTGAGCAATTTTCTCATCAACCACACAATATACAATCATAAGCTGATTTGTTTTCATCATTTTATAAGCTTGATGAATAAAATTATAATTGCTTTCCTTAGTATCACGACCAAACACTTTATCAAAAGTCATATATCCGGCCGGACCTCTGTCAATGACTATATGCTTGAAGTTTGTTGCTTTTAAGAACTCCAATTCAAGGGTTCCTTTGCCTGATTTATCAAGACCTTCGAATATTACCCACATGGATTATTCCTCCCAGGAATCAATCATTTCTTTTTCTCCAGGAAGAAGTAAATGTGGCTCTTCTTTAAGAATTCTTTTAAGTTCAAAATACCATGCGCTTTTCTTAAAGTCAAACTTACAATTTTCAGTCGCATGAGTTACATATTCATTTGCATCCGGAAATCTTTTAAATGAATTACCAAATACATCATCACATGTAAAACATTTTTTAGAGGCCGCACCAAAACAATCGCATTTATTCAAATTATAAGCATAAATAGCTTTATCAAGCTCATCCATTTCATCATCTTCATCGATAGCCAAATAAAGGTTATTAAGCAAAATTCTAAATGCATAATTAATTTCATCAGCGGTATTATTTTCAAGCCTTTGAGCTGAAGTATTTACAAGTTGAGGAAGGGTAAACGATGCTGAGATATCTGCTGTTTGTCCATGCATTAACAAGTATCTTGCGTCTTGATAGGGAATATTTGTTGTTTCCTTAGAATCATTACCAGTTGTCATATCATCATAAAGCTTCTGAGAATCTTCAATAAGTTTTACTGCTCTTTCATAAAACTCAGAATTAATAATACTTAAAGGTAAAATTACATTATGCTTTACATGCTGAGGCATCTGAGACTCTGCTTGAAATAACCAACCACGATGACGAGTAAGCTGCGCGAGATTAACACGTGAAATGTTATGAAAAATACATTGAATCAGCACCACTTCTTGAGGGGTGGGATTTAATCTCTTTTCAAGCGAACCAAAAATGAATTCACGAACTATTTTGCTATTCACATCATATTCAATTCCTTGAAGTTCAATCCAAGTTTGCTTAAGCATATCCCACATAATTTTTGCAGGATGCTTTGTATAATTAATAATACTTACATCAATATTTTTATATCCTTTTTGATAGCTCATACCTTGGTCTCCTTCTCAATTATTTCATTTATAGTTTTAATACGTCCTATGATACGATTTACTGATTCATCATGAATTTCAGAAATACATTTTGATGAATTGCCAAGCGCAATTTCATTTAAACACCACTGATATACACTATAAGCATCTGCTAACTTAAGTATATTATATACAATTTCCTCCGGCTTATATATATCTTCAAGATAATTCTTCCAATTTTCTTCATAATAATCATGCTCAATCTTTTCAAGAATTTCTTGCATTTCAGGATAATTAGCTTTTACATCATGAGGAATATCAGAAGTTTTGCTCTCGCAAGTATCATGTAATGCTGCAAGAATAAGAACTTGTCTTTCTTGTTCATGAGTAAGATTAAGCTGAGCCATAATCTTTAAACAGAACAAAGACACAAAACAGGTGTGTTCTGCAACACTTTCATCTTGAAGTCTGCTACGATGATTGTACCTAATTATTTTTTTAAGTGGGTACTCACTCATTATAGACTCTTTACTCAACAATTCCAACATAAGCAAGTCCCTCGTCTTTCTGAATTAATTCAGGAAGCTTGTCAAGGTCTTCGAATTTTGTGAAAGTGATGTCACCAGACTGGGCAAGCATCAAATTAAACTGTCCATTGGGTCCAAGAGTTTCACAATAATACACAATAGTAATGGGTTTGAAAGTTTCACAGTCATGCATGCTGATATTGTAACCATTAGCAAAGCCAGCCTCCCATATAGTACCCATATCCTTACCGTCAGTAATTGCAAAAATAATATCACAAGACTTAATGTGCTCAACATTTGCGGAGAAGATTTTTTCACGAATTACTGGGTCAGTAATAGGTGATAAAGAACTATTTTCCTTAGGGCTCCAAACATTAAAGCCAAGCTCTCTAAGCTTTGTTTTTACCCTTTCTTCTCTTTCCGCCTGCTCTGGTGTAAACCAAGGACTGGCAAAATATACTTTCATTTCTTTAAAATTCTTTTTCATTTTGATTCTCCTTTTGAATTTTCTAAATTGAAGATTCGATTTGATACAACATCTAACTTTGTCTCAATTGCTTGAGCTACATCATTACCACTGAATCCGGAAAACATTGCAATGTTCATAAGAACAATGAAACAGTCAGCTATTTCTTCAAGCTTTGCTTGTCTATTATACTTATCATTGCGATGTGATTTCCAACGTTTATCAGCTTCCAATACCTCACCAATTTCTGACATAAGTTGCTGAATATGAAATGAAGCAAGACCAATATCATCAATTGGAGCTGTTTTTGTTGATTTATCTTTAAATCTATCATATGCTCCATTTTGAATAAGTGCGTTTTGATTTAAAATCTGTCTCCTAAATAATCTTTGAAATGATGAAACAGATTTATTCATCTTCCCACTCATCCTCTTCATCGTCTTCATCGCCCCAATCGTCATGAGCTAAATCATATTCTTCAAGTTGATTAATATAAAATTTAGCAGGCTTTTTAGGGGGAACCTTTATGCTACGTTCTTTGCAAAGTTCATAAAGTTCTTTGGATGACATATCGGAATAATCAACTTCATCCTCTTCATCATTCCAATCGTTATCATAGTCATCTTCTTCATCGTCTTCAGGCTCCGACTTTTTTGAAGATTTCTTACCAGTTGACTTAGGAGCACGTTTCTTAGGAATTTCTTCGTCTTCATCATCTTCAGCATCTTCGCATGGAAATGCTTTATCGAGCATCTTAAGGATAGCTTTTTCAGAATATGGCTTTGCCTTCTCATTTCTAAACTTAACCTTATCCATGGGAACAACTGAGAATGTTTTATTCTGCTGTTTACCAGTTACACTTATAACATAATCACGGTCACAAATTGTACCATAATTCTCATACATAGCCATAAGCGCCGGAATAGGACTGCAATTATTTACAGCAAACATAAATAACTGAACTTCTTTGGTATCATAATTATATACCGACCAGATATATTGAGAACGAGTACGTAAACCATTATCATCACAATAGGGACAATCTCTACCAAAATGCTCCTGGCAAGGAGCATTAATTCCCTGCTCAAAGCTATCATGAAAAGTTACTTCCATACCATCGTCCATATCAGTTAAGAAACGAATACGCATTTTTGTACCTTCTCTAAAATATATAAACTTACCTTTGTTCTGGCCGGATTTCTTAACATCAGCCTTAATTTTATCAACTAAACCCACTTTATTTTCCTCCTTGGTTTTTGTTAAATACTTTCATTGTTCGTTTAAACATTTTATTAAATGTTTCTTGTGTCATATCTCCGGGGTCTTTTACACCTTTAATATATGCAAATCTTGTTACATCAAAATGATGTTTTAAAAATTCCGTACCTTTGCGCCCACAAGAATCATTATCAAGTGCACTTATAACTTTCGTGATTCCTTTATCTTTCAACTTTTGAATTTGTTGAGGTGACATTTTCCAACCTAAAATAGCGACTACGTTATCTTCACCAAATTGCACAAACTTTAATCTATCCATATAGCCTTCAACTATAAATACATAGTCTTTAGTTCCATAATTACCAACCAAAGTAGTTGCTCGACTAAAGCCCTCATTATATAAATACTTACGTTTTTCTTCCACTGCTTTAATCATAGTACGGCATACCCAACCCTTAAATTTACCATTATCAAGCATCGGAAAAATTAATCCATAATTTTTATTATATGTGACTTTAGCTTTACATTTATGCAAAGTTTTTGGTTTAAATCCTCTTTTCATCATATAACTTTTTGCTGCCATCACTTCAGGTTCGTCAGAATCCCTCCAGTTAACTTTTTTTAATCCGTGGTAGTAATCATAGGCTTCATTATATAAATCCCTTTGAAGTGGTTTCTGTTTAACAAGAGCCATATTTAATTTAATATTACTACATTTATCAGATTTTAGAATTTGAAGATATTTTTTATAAGCTTGCAAATCATTAAGACTATTATATTTAGCCTCCATAAGATTTACAAACTTTTTAGAATCACCAGTCAAATTACAACCAAAGCAAAACCATGAACCATCTTCAAAATTCACAATCATGCTTGGATTAATATCATCATGAAACGGGCAAACGATTTTTTGACTAAGTGATGCTGTATTAGGTATCAAATTATAATACCATAATACTTTGGCTAATGCTTCACCTTCTTGTCTCTTCATCATCATATCCTCTCTTCACTTTGACAGTGAAATAAGGCTTTTGATGTTTTACCGTGTAACAATCTTTAATCTGTTCTGCGGTTATTTTCCCAAGCTCTTCAAGTTTATCAAGTTCTTTTATATCAACTGATTTTGAAGTATGAATAAAACTTTTAAAGATTTTTGGGTCAACATTACATTCCTTTAAATAAGCAATAAGAGCACTCATATCAATAATTTCATATTTTTTAATAATCACATATTCACTATTTTTTTTACCTATAGCTTTTTCAAGTTTATCAGGATTAAATTCAACACTTGATTTTTGAACACGACTAACTGATAAATTAATTGCACCTGAAACAAGCTCATCATAAAAAAGAAGAAGTGACTTACTAATATTTTCCTGTTTAAAGTAGTCCTCCATAAAATTATTGAATTGTACTTTTGCTTCATCATACTGGGATTGTATATTTTTGAATTTCATTTGAAGCTCAAAAAAATCATAAACAGATTTTTTACACTCAGTGACAGACAATTTAGATTTTCTTTTCTCCTTTGACATTATCATCCACCAAACCTTTCAAAAGCCTGTAAACACCACGAGGCCAACGCTTACCTGTACGTACCCAAACAATATCATCAAATGATACAATATATTCTGCACCATAATCAGTTTCAAGTTTAAGCTTGCGATTCTTGGTAGATTTACGAGTAACCTTTGCTGACTTAACCTTGCCATTAGAAAGTCTAAACGCAACCAAGGTACCGATTTCAATATTTTCAATATAAGGCATTTTCTGCTTCATATCAATTTCGATGTCGGCTGATTTTTTCTCAAATTTATCTTCAACCACTTCACCATTATGATTGTCAATTTTATATTCGTCTTTAGCACTCTCCGTTTTATTTTCGTCAATCTTGACATCTTCCGCTCTTAAAATTGCATCAATCAATCTTTCCTTGGTCATATCCCATCTACCTGAGATATTCATTTCCTTAGCCAACTCTCTGAGCTCTTTACACGTTTTTGTCTGTAAATTTTCTTTTGACATACCTATGTCCTCCTTTGTTTTTAAATAAGTGGATAATTACCACCGACCGGCTTTTGCCGGTTTCGTCGTAATTTTCAACGACTCATCAGGGTGGTTTTATTTTTTATTTTTATTTATTATGTATGTATAAGTTTTACCAGATTTATCACCAGCAAATTTTATTTTAGCATTTTTATAGTTTTTCCAACAAAGCTTTTGTCCGCATCTATCACAAAAAGATTGATAATCTCGTTCCATAGAAGTCTTACATCTTGGACATATTGGATATCCTGAACAAGAGTTATATTTCCAATTATCAGGTGTACTATTATGTAAAAGTACTTCTGTTACCTGCATAGGGGAACGATAACTGAGTTCTTTAATTGAATTAGTTTTCTTTGTTTTCATTTTCTTGTCCTCCTGAACACTTTCAATTTATTTATTGTGGTTAACTCTTATCTTTAACCTTGATATTATTATATCACATTAAAGTTCATTTGTAAATAGGTTTTTTGAAAAAATTTTAAACTTTTTGTAAAATAATGTAAAGCCACCAGAATATACTTCCGGCGGCTTTTCTTTATTATATTGAATTAGAGCCCAAGCTGATTAGATACGAAGCCTATAATAACACCTAATATTGCTGTAGCAATATAACCAACAACTTTTCTCCACATCTCACCATCTCGTTCTTCTAATTTTTCCAGTTTTTTACCTTGTTCTTTCTGTTCAGATGCCATAAACTCCATAGACGTAGCCAATCTTTCTACGGAATTAGCAAGAGAACCAATCTGCTTTGTTGAATTTTCAAGAAGTTCAAGACGCCTATTAATGCGATGATGCTCATCTTCCATTCTTCGACAATATTCAATATGTTCTTCTCTTGAAATTCCGGCCGATTTTATGTCTTTTGTATCCATTTGTATCTCCTTATTATTAAACCAAAAATTTTAATCTTAGTTTTGTCTTATAAGCATCATCAACAATTTAATTGTTTAGTAAAAGCTGAAGAGATTTAACTTGTTCATGTAAAGAAGCGTTTTCCTTTTGAATGTAATCAATATATTCAACTGTACTATAAACTTCAACATCACACTTGTACTTAACTTTCAGATTTCCTTCTTCATCTTTTATTATGATTTCTTTACATGATTTGATTACATAAACTGATGTTAAATATACCATAACATCTTTTGGTTTTTTATCATATATAATTCCTGTTAATGAACGCATATTATTAACCCTCTCTTTTACTTCCCTCTTATTTAGGTAAATCTTATATTATCTCGCTAATTCGATGAAGATAAAGGTCAACCTTATTAGGATAAGCTTCAGCAGTTGTTCCATCTGGCTTAAGTGTTACTACTTGAAATATTATAGAACTGGTTCGGGTAGGGCTGGATGCATGATAGGAATTTACAACTAAATAATAAGCCACTCCTTCAACTATAGCTAAAAGATACATCATAGTTATATACTTATCTTTTATCGTTGAATCCACGTAAAAAAGAGGAATCTGAATAATCCAATTGTCTCCCATATCAACTTTTCCAATATAATATCCTCCAAGATTTTCTACACCAGAAATAATATTTTCATTTATTAACGCTGGATAAGCGGAAAAATCAGGGGCTATAGTTAAATGGTTATCTAAACTATTTGATAAAGCATTTACTCTGTTTTCAAGATTAATTATTAATTCTCTAACTTCTTCTTCATCAGGCTGAACAACATTTGTAACAAGACCACATAAAGCTTTATCAAACCTTGTATCAATAATATCAGCCTGAGTAATATTAGTTGCACCCGCTCTAATATTAATTTGGGCAAGTGCTAACTCATAATAATCAGCATTGCGCTGTAGAGTAGGAGCTGCAGCATCAGAAGCTGCGATTCCTTTTTTAACACCAAGACGAATCTTTCTTTCAATATTATCCCATTTAAGAACAATTAAATCGACTCTGTTTAAGATACCATCAGCAATATCAATAGACAAAGAAATATCATCATTATTTGTATACCAGTATCCGTTAATCCATGCTTGGCCGGATAAAACTTTTATACTCATATCAGCAGTTGCTTTTTGCTGCACCATTAGCTCATCGAGCTTTCCTCCAAAAACACCATTTCCAATAAAACTTGCAAAGTATTTTGCAAAATCCTCCGCTTGATATATTCTATCATATTCACCATCTATAAGATGAGCATTAAAAAAACCACTTTGTTCAGCCATAAGAAATTACCTCTTTTATTATATTATTTGTTGTTTAATTTTTTGAATTAAAGTTGGATATGAATATCCATAAGTAATAACAAGCTCATATTCATCATCATAGTTTTCGCTAACTTCAGTTATCTTTCCAATAACTTGAATACCAAGCTCAGTATCTTGAATTATTACTTTATCACCTTTAAAATAATCAATACCATAAATATATTGAATATCTCCAATAACACGCATCTTTGCTTCAAATGACTCTACCTCAATACGCTCTGATAACTTTTCAGTTCCTCTATCAGCAAGCATATTATTATAGTCATTATCAGATATTTCCGTGTTATTACCATCATCATCTGTGATTTTAGATTGTAAGTCTCTTGCATCTACATAAAGTTCTCTTCTTATAAAACCAGAAGATTCATTATTTCCTGATACAACATGTTTACGATTAGCTCCTTCTCCTTCACCTGCAATATATGCAACAGTCTTTACATCTTGATTATTGGTATAATATGAACTTGACAAAATATCTTCCAAATCAGTACTAAAAATTACAAGTTTCGAATTATCTTCAGAAGAAATTACAGAAGTTCTATCTACGCCTTCAGTAACTTTAAAGATAAGCTTTCGCTCTCTTGGATTAAAAATTATATCAAAACCAAGGTCAGCATCTGTCGAAATGCTTTGTAAAGCATCATAAACTTCACCACCTGTTTTTTGTAGCGATATAATCTTACCAATCTGTTCGTCTTCTGCACATTCTAAAAAAGGAATTTTTCTCGAGACATTATTTGTATTTATGCAATTTTTATCAACAATATCATACATAACTGTAGAAGTATGTTTATTTATGCAGTTATATGTTCCCCAAATAATTCTGGTTGTTAAGAGCATCTCAAGGGTTCTACCTTTTACAGTATATGTTTTTTGACCATTTTCATCTGTATCAGATTGAATAATTTCGATAAAGCAAGCATTATCTCCTCCACACCAAATAACATTTCCTTTTTTTATTAGATTTTTATTTTCTGGCGTAACAGGAGCATTTAATTGAAAAGTAGTATATCCATTAAACTTAGTTGGCCATATTAAACTTGTAAATTTATTAATTTCCCCAAGTGCTTCAAATGTTTCGTCATTATCAAGTTTATATACATAAATACTAATATTTTTTAATAGCATTCTTGTACCTCCAAAAATCTATTGTAAAAATATATATATACGTCAAGATTACCAATACCCTCATCAGCACTATATCGAAAAAGATTATCACCTACAGCAAGCTGAAGCCAATCACTATCAATATCTCTATACATATAGTAATTAATAAATTCGTTGCTATCAATTTTACCTTTTATACTTTTTTCACCAATATTAGTATTAACTTCAATTTCTTCTCCTGAGATTAAAGTTTTATTAATCAACAGCTTCTCTTGAGTATTTACATTTATTAAAGAGGGATTTGTAACATTACCATTTACTGCTTTAAATATAATGCGCATACCAACAGAAACAGCACCTTTATTAATAACATTTGTAATCAAGCTTGCCGTTCTTTTACCAAATATAATTCCTTTATCAGGTAAGTCTTGAGATAAAATTAATGGAAAATAAAAACTTGGAGCGGTTGTTGCAAATATCGAACATGTTTCATAAGTATCAGAAAATAAGGGATTAGGACAAGTTCCATTAATTTGAAATTTACAAAAAATATCATTATTTTCTTCGTACGATGTTGAATATCTAACAGATTCGTCTGGAAGAAAACGAATCATATAATCATTATAAAATAAATCAATTGCTTCTTGAGGATTTATAAAAGCATTGAGTTTTCTTTTTAAAGAAGTCATATGATTTTCATTTTGAGAAACTATCCAACCCTCAATTCCAATAGGCCTTGTTTTAAGTGATGTGTTTGTTACCGTTTCACCAATTTGATTTACATATTTATAAGAGTGATGAGTTCCAGTTATAGAACCCCAATCTACTGATTTAAGAATAAAATCAGGAGTTGATACCATATCTAAAATCAACTCTTCAGAATTTTTTACTTTTCTAAGAACAATTCTTTCGACCATATATATCAACTCCTTTTTTTAAAATCCTTCAGCAAGGTCACGTTTTGTTCGTTTCATTTGCTTAGCTGCTTCAATCTCATCGATAGGTTTAGGACTATTAAAGATAAATGTATCGCCAGTTGTATTATTATTATTTTTAGAATCTACCAACTTATTATGTCGCTGCTTATGTTTAGTAAATTCTTCATAAGCAATATAACCAAGGTCATCACATGATTCAACGAGTTCATAACTTATATCAATAAGACGTCCAATATTATATGCAAGACTTTCATTAATATATTTAATATTTTCAAAAATAATATCAAAATATTCAGAAAGTGTCTTAAGCATTTTTAAAGTACTTTCTTCCACAGCTAATTTAATCATTTTCATTAGACTATTGGTACCAACAATAGTTTCACTGCCAGATTCTCCACCTGCTAAAAATTTTCCTGTACTTGAATCAAAACCAAAAATAGTGGCAGTATTAAGAATCATTCCTTTATTCATTGCTTTATTATACCAATCAATACTAAACTTAGGAACAGAGGGAGGGCTTAAACTAAATTCACCATCAATCTTAAAGTGAGGCATCTTTAATTTAGGCAAAGACCATGAAAAATTAAATTTACTCTTGATTGATTCTATAATATCTGTAACAGTTTTCTTTACATTAGTAAGTGTAGTAGAAATTTTTTCCTTAATACTATCAAATATTGATGTAATAGAACTTTTGGCTGAATTCATTGGTCCAGTTATTGCTTCTTTAATACCATTCCAAATACTTGAAACAGTTGATTTAATTGAATTAAATACTGAACTAATAAAATCTTTGATTGTATTTATAACGGACGATATTTTAGAGCTAATAGAATCCCAAACAGAACTAACAATTAAGCTTATAGCATTCCAAACTGTTGTAAAGAAAGTCTTAACATTGTTCCATATAGTTGTTATTTTTTCTTTAATTGCAGTTAACGCACCAGAAATAATCTCCTTTATTGATTCCCATATAGGAATAATAATATCTTTACAATTTTCCCAAATGAATCTAAATGGAAGAGTAATTAAGTTGAATGCTGCCTTAAATAATTCAACAATAAACATAATTCCAACTTGCACGGCATTTTTAATTGTATCCCAAGCAGTTGATAAAAATGATGTAATATTATTCCAAATATTTACAAAAGTATCTTTAACTTTAGTCCAGCACTCATCCCAACTTGTGCCAAACCAACTAAGAATTGTATCAAAGATTCCTTTAATAATATTTATAACAGATTCAAAGATTCCTTTAATACCATCCCAAATGGCTGAGAAATATTCTTTAATACCATTCCAGAACTGTTCCCAATTACCAGTAAATAGACCAATAAATACATCTAACATACCAGTAATTATATCAAAAACTGTTCCTAATATTGAACTGATTATAGAAAATGCACCTTCAAAAACTGGTGCGAGCAATTCACAAAATTCATTCCAAACAGTGCTAATTACTTCAGTTATACTTTCAAAGCTAAAACCTAAAGCATTTAACCTATCTACAATCCCTTGAGCAAATGATTGAAATTTTTCTTTTAAACCATTCCAGATTTCTATTACTTTATTTCTAAATTCTTCATTATTTTTCCACAGTGAAACAAAAGCTGCAATTACCAAAGCTATTACAGCAACTATAGCAATCATGGGTCCGGTAATTCCTGCTAAAGCTGTACCAAGTTTTGATGTTTGAGAGGCAAATCCTGTCATTCCTGCTTTAGCAAGATTATATGCTTCACCAACATGCTTAATTTTTGTAGTTACAGTATTTATAACACTTGGAAATTTTCCAAAAGCAGTTATAGTACTTCCAATACCAGAAGTTAACTTTCCAAAGATAGCAAGTATAGGTCCTATCGCTGCTGCAAAACCTACAAATTTAAGAATCGTCTTTTGAGTTCCTGCATCAAGCGCTGTAAATTTATCAATAAGAGCTGTTAGCCATTCAACAAACTGTCTTATATATGGAATTATATAATCAGCCAATTTAATAGCTAAGCTTTCTAAAGCACCTCCTAATTGTTCAATTTTAGATGAAAGATTATCTTGCATAACTGAAGCAGTTTTTTCAGCTACTCCACTTGCATTATCCATACTTTCAGCAATTGCATTATATTCTTCTTCAGTAAGATTTAAAAGTGCAAGCATACCGGACATACCTTGTTTACCGGCAATAGTAGCAGCATATTTTGCTTTCTCAGCTTCAGTTAAACCAGAAAAAGAATCACGTAAATTAGCAACAATTCCATCCAAAGACTTCATTGTCCCGTCAGAATTTGTTGCTGATATTCCGAGTTTATCCATTGCAGCAGCCATTGCATCAGTAGGTTTAACCATATTGGTTAATGTTGTTCTTAAACTTGTACCAGCTTGAGAACCTTTAATGCCAGCCATAGACATAGCAGAAATTGCTGTTGTTACATCTTCAACGCTTAAACCCATTGCACCTGCAACAGGAGCAATATACTTAAATGATTCACCAAGGTCAGAAATTCCAATTGTACCACTATTTGCAGCTTGAGTTAATAAATCAGCAATACGAGTTGATTCTTGTGCTTCCATACCAAATCCGGTAATTGCATCAGCAACAATTGTAGATACAGAAGCAAGTCCTTCACCAGATGCGGCAGCTGCAGCAAGAACTCCGCTCATACCTGCTATAATTTGTTCAGAACCCCAACCTGCTTTTGCCATCTCAGTCATAGCTTCAGCAACTTCATTAGCACTAAAAGCTGTATCAGCACCAAGTTCAATAGCTTTTTCTTTCAAGCTATTAAGCTGTTTTCCAGTAGAACCAGAAATAGCTTGAACTTGGGACATACCTTTTTCAAAATCAGTAGCAACTTTTAATCCTGCTACACCAACACCTAATAAAGGAGCTGTGACTGTTTTAGTAAGAGTTGAACCTGCAGATGTTAATTTTGTGCCAGCACTTTTAAGATTTGTACCTATTTTAGTTACAATATTTTTGCTCGCTAAGTCAGCTTCAGTTTGTGCAGACTTTAAATTAGCCAAAAACCCAGAAATATCAAGGTCTAAATAACCGACAGCTGAACCAGCATCAATAGCCATACTCTCACCTTCTTTAATTATTTGTGTAATATTTATACATATCAGTAAAAGACTTAAATTTTTGTTTGAAAGTGGGCTCTTTACCATCTTCCAATTGTCTTATTATATATGCACAAGCTTCATCAAAACAAAAGGCAGTGTATGGGTCATAAATGTCAATAAGTGTGCTGGGTCGACATTTGTATGTATTTGCCAAACCCAGCACACTTAATATCTTTTTACTCTTTACGAAAGGATTCTAATGCTTTTACACCCGCTTGGGAATAATTAAAGATTGCCATCATCTGTTCGTCTGATAATTCAAGATTACTTGCTTCAATCTCAGATAAAGTAGGCTGAATAAGAGCTGACTCACAAACAATACGCATAATATCATACATATCAGCAAGCATTTTATCATTATCAGGGTCCATACCACTATTACCTTTGGCAAACAATTCGCCTGCAGCTGTCAATAATGAATTAGGAATCTTTCCTGACTTAGCTAAAACTAATAAGCTTGGTCTACGAACACGGGCAACAAAAGGCTGACCTTCCGCAAAATCAGGAAGACGAATAACTACACCTCCTGAATAAACCTGCAAATCATGAGCAGAAGTAATATTCATTGCAATATCACAATTTATAGGTGTGACTTGCTCATGAATAGGTTGAGTGGGTAACATTCCTGTTTGACCCATAGATATACCTTTATTATTATAATACATGTTTTCCATGCTTCTCATTTTCCTTTCATTAATTTAATTATACATCCTGAAGAACAGGAAGAGATGATACATAATTAATATCATACGGTGCTTCACCTGTTTTAGGTGCACTATTAATAGTATATGCGGAGGCACGAAATACACCATCTTCGGAACCAAACGCAACAGGGGTACCCTGACAGTTAGGATAAGTAATCTTTTCATACTGAACAATCTGACCAGACGCATCATACTGGGCAGAATATGCATTTAATTTAAAGACTTCACCCTTGTCAGATGAACCTGCAACAGGTGGGGCATAACCAGTAATCTTATTTGTGTCTTCAGCATCATACTTAATAGTACCACCCTGAAGAATAAGAACAAGTTCGGGATTAAATACATTATCAGTAAGTGTAATTTCATTACCAGTGATAGTACTTACCTTAGGCTTCTGAGCACGAAGTATGCCCTTTACAACCAACTTAACTGCATCCTGCTCTTCAATCTGAGGAGCGACTTCAATCTTATTAGAAGTATCAAAACCAAATTCACCACTGGCTGTCTCAATAGTTACAAGACACACATCAATTGTCGCGATTTCCGCTTTTGACTTTTTAACATTATCACCCATTAGCAAATCCTCCTTTAGATTTTCTTGTAATTCTTATACTCAATGCTAATCATATGAGCTTTTAAGCTATCATCATAATAACTTGGAGTTTGACTACCATAAGGTAAAATCATAGGCTCCAATTCTTTCATTTTAAGTTTTACTTCTTGTATAAAGGGTTCAAGCAAACTATATTTATCTTTAGGTACATAGCACATTACTGCATAAAAATCTTCATCAGAACTAACTGATAAATGTTTACTTGAGCCATCATTTTTTATAACGATATATTTTGATGTACATTCACCAGTTTTTATGCCGGGAGAATATACATCAAAACCTTTATTTTTTAAATGTAAAAAAATATCTTGCCATCTTGAATTCGCATATTTAAAACTACTTGTATCAATCATGATATATCACCTCATAACTTTAATTTATTCATTAGGTTATCAAGGTCTGCAACAATTCTTGGACTTTCATCTCTGATAGTAGGGGCTATTATAGCATAATTTTTTTCATTCGCCAATTCTAACCAGATACCATAACTAACACCATGAGCAAGTGTAATTCGTATAAGATGCTCATTTGGTTGAGAGACCTTGGCTGAAAGCAGTGCTTTTGCCATGCCAGTTCTATCAGTCCAAGGTCTATTTACTTTCATTTTATACTGTAATTCACTAGCTTTAGTAGCAGAATACATTAAAATAAGCGCTCCAAATTTTACACCAAGTTTATCAAGATTTTTTTTTAATGTACTTTCGTTATAATTAAGCTGGAAAGCCATTATCTATCACCTCTAATGATATATCAGAAATGATATTCCATTCCTGTATGTTAATAACTCCAGTTACTTTAAACTTCTTTGAATTAATCTCAACAATATCATCAACCATTAAGTTTAACGAATTGACATCTTCATATAAACAAAGAATCATTGGAATTTTTTTAGTGCGATATTGAGTGGTATCACCTAATGTAATTTTTACATTACTGTTTTGCTCATGATAAAGACCTTTAATTTTTCCTATACTCTCACCTTTATTATCTATAGGCTCACCAAAATCATTCCTGTTTGCTCTTATAAATTTAAAATCAGAACCACTTTTTTTAAGCTCTCTTTTAATTTTATAAGCTTCGAACTTTGTATTAATTGCCATAATCAATTTCCTCCAATAACACCAGAGTTAAATTGCTTATAACGTGATGCCAAACGCTTAAAATAAGATGATGTATCTTGAGTGGATAAACCACTAACAGATATTGTAGAATCTTCAGACTTAATAATAAGCATTTCATAAATAGTGGCATTTACATTATTTTGATTTTTTTCAAGATAATATTCAAAGTCCTCATCATCAAAATAAGGAACTTGGTCCTCACGTATTTCTTTTCTGATTCTTTCAATATCTATCATGATTTCACCCCTTAATTCTGAGCTTCAAGAAAATTCTTTATGATTTCCTTTGCTTCTCCGGCATTCTTAGTGTTAGAAATATCAATTTCCTTTAAAGCAGCAAAACGCTTAATTTCTTCCTTAGTCCACTGAGAAATAGGCTTTTCAATTATTTCATCAATAAACTTCTCATCTTCTGATTTCTCATTTATGTGAGAATTAGAATTATCAAGATTATTTGCAGCCTTATCAGGAACAAGTATATAACCTTGGCGAGAATAAATATCCTTAAACGCACCATCAGTTACTTCAAATGTATTTTTGCCGTTTGTTATCTTAACCATAATAAGCCTCCTTTTTTTTATTCAGCTGATGTAACAGACGCAGTGTCCATAATGTAAACCTGGTCAGCAGCTTCAAAAGAAGGAAGACAAATCATTGAAACAATAGTCTCTACCTGTACAGGGTCGGCTTTCTGAACTGTAGTAACAGCAACGCCTGTATCAGTAATTGATACATTTGCAACTGAACCGGACATCAAATCTGATTCAGCCGGAGTGGTACCAAACCATGTCTTACCAAGCTCACCATCAGGAAACATAACAAATGTATTTGTCGGCATGAACTTGATTGTATTTTCATTTTCATCCTTGTAACGCTTGTCGTTGACAACTACATCAATTTCAAGAGTATCTAAAATGTACTGACGAAGCTGCTTATCAGTAAGAGCGCCCGCACCGTTAGTAAGAACAAAGATTGACTTCTTAATCTTTTCATTATTACGGATATGTCTCCATGTTATGCCATCACACATAGCACGAGTAATAACAGCACCAGTTTCATCCTGGATAGTTTCCTTTGCTATACGCATATCTTCAATCGGGTCTGAATTTGTATGGTCACTCCATATGGTAGCTACGTTACCCTTATGAGTAACACCATAATCAAAAGTAAATGCCTGACCATTGGCTACCATTGAAACAACACCTGTAGTAAGTGCCATCATACGCATTCTTTCACGAGAAGCTGCCGCACCACGAAGAAGTCTTGTTTCATCATCAAAAATCTTATTCATAACAGAATCAATGTAAGCCTGATTTCCTGTTTCAAGAACAAGATTAAGTTCCTGACGAAGTTCTTCGTCAATATATGTTGATTCCTTAAAATAAGGCATTTCAGCTGTAAGCTTTTCGAAGCCAATACGTGCACGAGGAATAGCATGTACGTCAAATGCTGAAGTCTTAAGAACAACAGGCAAGCCCTTGCTACCCTTAATCCACTTCAGAGAAATACCACGCTTTTTATCATCAGGGAATAATTCCTGACCGGGATACGGAGCTTCATCCTGAGTAAGCTCTTCCCAATATGCTGTGAGCTCCTGGCTCTGCATTAAATCAAAAATAGTCATATTAATTTCCTTCCTTTCCTTTTATACCTTCATAAAAACAATCAAAGGTGAAACACCAGTTGCACCAAGAGCAGTAGTGATAGCAGTAGCTACATCACTTTCTACACGATTTACATTTACGAAGCCATACACGAGCGCTGTACCATTAGCGTTGCCATTAGTAACATCGACGTCATGAAGTAAGACTGCATTCATTGCAATTGAACCATTAGCAATTTGTGCTACCGTCTGCAGATTCATTAAATCAATTTTAATAGGTGTACCTGCTTTAACAATCTTTCTTGTTCCTACACTTATGCCAGCAGACTGCGGTACAATACATCCAACGGAACTCTGAAGTTCAACATTGGCTAAAATCTGCTTAGACGCAGCATAAGGTGTCTTAGAAATACCATCACGATTTAACATTTAATTAAACCTCCTTAAAAAAAATAAATTATTATTTACCCCAATAACTGGATTTCTTACTGCCAGATTTACGCTGAGCAGCGAGACGAGCACCAAGTCCTTTATTGGCATCGCCCTTATCTCCCTTATCTGACTTATTATTAATTGAAGAACCTGTTCCCTTTTGACCCGCTTTGTTCTTAGAATCCTTATTGTCATCTTCAGATTCACCAAACCAAACTGAATACTTAGTCTTAAGTTCGCCGATAATAGTTTTAATATCTGAATCCTCAGTCATTTTAGCAAGAGCTAAAGTTACAACATCATCAACATACTGAGCTTTAACACCGAGCATCATTGCTTCGGCTTTAGCTTCTGCAAACTTAGCACGCTGTTCTGCTTCATTTGTCTTTTGCTGAGTTTCACGTTCTTTTTCGGCAGCTTTTTCTTCTTCAGTTTTCTGACTTTCAACAAAAGCTTTAAACATATTAACCATCTTTGAATCCTTTGGGTCAATACCAAGTTCTTTATAAACCGAATTACGACCCTGATTCTTTTCACGGGTCATCATACGAGTTACCTGGTCCTGAGTAAAAGTTTTTTCACTATTACCCTTACCATCGTTGCCTGATTTATTATCAGAATTATCATCAGAATCAGTATTAGTATTCTGACCTTCGACGCCTTCGTCTTCTAAATCTTCATTTTCAAGATTCTTATTTTCTTCAGCCATTTTAATTACTCCTTCCGGCTATTCCATGATTCTCATGGTAGATATTTGATATTTTTTTCCTTTGAATTATTTTCTGACGTTACAAAGGTAAACGTCCCAGGGAATGTCTTATTTAATTTTTCAGTATGAGCTCTTAAACGATTAAGTTTTTTAAACACCATACTATCTAACGTACTCGCTAACTCAATTTTATTACTACCGTAATTTTTTCGTATCCTATTTTTAGTTTTATCAAGGTCTTCTTTAAGTTCATAATAACGTGCATCTTGTAAAGAAACACGGTAAATCTTATTACACTTTGGACATACAAAATAAATTAACGTTAGTTGCTGATTATTTATATTTACATCAGCTTCATGTATTCCTACGGCATTTAAGTAAAACTCATTTTTACATTCATCACATTTTATAAGATTATTAGTTATCTGATTTTTTGGATTGCGGATTATACTTTTCATATTGAAAACCTCAATTCAAAATCAGAATCCGTTTCGTTGTCGTGAATCAACTTACCGGTATACTTTTTCATTAATTCAATCCTGTTTTGAGACAGGTGCTCTCGAGCTTTCTTAAATCTTGCCGATTGTTTTTTTGAAACTTCTTTGCCCTCTTTTTTAATAATAGATAATTTGGTGAATTGTTTTGTAATATCTTTCAATTCATTAAGCGTATCTAAACTATCTATTTGAACAAAATGGCGTCTACCACAATTAGGGCAATCGTAATATGTTAAAAATATTGATTGCCCGTTTACTTTATATTCTTTTTTATGATTTAATGAATTAGGTGCACATTCTTCACCAATTCTAAAGCGCTTTTTGCAATCTTCACACTGTACCAACAATGTAAACTTATTCTCAGACTGTTTATTCAAGAGTAGGTCCTCCTTTTTAATTTAATTCATCTCCATCATTTGAAACAACCATGCTGTAAACACCAGTACCGTCAAACTTTTCTTTATACAAACCATAATTCTCAACCCTATCAAAACCAAGTTTATATACAATATACTTAATTGTATTGGCGTCTTTAAGATTTTTGAATTCTTTTCTTATATTGCCTATAGTCGTATCATCAAGATTTGAACTTTTAAAAGCTTTATAACCTTCACAATAGAAGTCATCTTTTGCTTCTGCATAAATCTTACTAAAATCTTTAAAAGAGATTTCAATATCATAAATTGTCTTAACTTGTTTCTTTACAACTTTCATTTTAATATCCTCCTAAAAATTATTTAACAAACTTTAAAGCAAAGAGTGGAAATGTAAAATCTCTATATTTATTTGTAAGTAAATCAAATGTTCTTACACACCAATCTTGCATTACTTCATTATCAACCTCTGATTTAGAAGCAAGAGCAATAAGCTCTACACGAATTTTTTCATTTTCATAATGCATTTCAGTTTCAGTTTTAAGAACAGTTTTAAAGTTCTTGACTCTCTGCTTAGCTGTACCTCTTACGAACATACAACCAATTTCCATAAGTTCAAGGTCATTAGCTTCTTTATTTGTAAGCTTTTTAAGAGTTTCATTTTTAATTTTCATAATCCGTTCCTCCAGAATACTTTAATTTTTATTGTGATTACATTATATCATATAATTTTAGATTTGTAAATAGGAAAATGAAAAGTTTTTGAAATTATTTAAAAAAATTTTTATGTCAGGGTTTAATTGTTCAATCCATTTTTCCGGAATAGAATCAAAACCAAATTTAGCACCTGCAAGACTACCTGTTATAGCAGTAATTGTATCAGCATCCCCGCCATGATTTACTGCACCAATAATAGCTTCTTCAAAAGAATCTTCACATGACCAATATACCGAATTATTGAATGTATTTCTGATATGCCCAGAAGGTTCCAGAAGACATTTTATATTATCGGTATATAAATTACCATTAAGATAATTTTGAATCAATCTGGAGTAATCCTGAATAATATGAGAGCATATAAAATTATTATGTGTTATTTTACCTTGTAAATCATTTAATAAATCTTTATTTAATAAAGCACAAGGCATTGCTCTCATCAAACTACCATTACCCAAGGCTTGATTATCGGTTTTGATTCTTTTGCCAAGAACAACTTGATAAATTCCTTTTGCACACTGACCACCAATATCTTTTGGTCCTTGTTTAAACCACTCAACAAAATTATTTGCACAAACTTTTTCAAATTTATGGGGGTTATCTGGATAATGCATTAAAGCATCCATCACGCATATTGTCATCTCAGTATCATCAGTAATTTGACCTGGCTCAAGATTTAACCAACCTCCTCCAATTATATCAGTTACTTTTCCAAACTGAGATTTTATCTGCTTGTCAGTCATAAATTCAGTTGTAGCCCCCATCGCATCTCCAATGGCAAAACCATAGATTGCTCCCTCAATCTTATTTCTTAGGTTTAAATTCAAGGCACTCACCTCCATCAAGGACTCTAATCGGCTTTATATTAAAAGCCTCACATTTACTCGTATTACAAGGTAAATTAGTATCATCAAATACTTTTGCGCATTCTCTACAAACTAAATCATTATTTGTTATACGATTAAACTTTAATTCATCTTTTTTAAATTTCTCGTCAAGAGGATTTATTTTATTATTAGCTGCCATTGTGGCACCTCCTTTTTAACTTTTCTATAGTTATTATATCACATAAGTTTGAATTTGTACATAAGTTTTTGAAACTTTTTCAAATTTATTGAAGATTTATTAGAGTCATATAAATCTTTTTTACATCACCATATCCATTGAACTCAATATCTTCAACTATGTACTTACCACCGCAATTAATAAGAAGTTCTTTTTCACTCCTAAACCTTGAAATAGGTGCAATATACATTGCTTGGCTTCCTTGAGGAAGTCTAATAACATATTCAATACTACCAGAAAAACCACCAGAAGAATCAGGTGAAGTCGATACGAATCCTTTATCCTGCACAATTGCACCAATAAAATTGCTTTTGCTATCCGGTGTAATTCTATCAAAACCAAGTTCATCAAGCATATTGTAGCCTGAACCTCTTCGAACAATGGTTTCTCGAGGAAGACTTGCTTTTGAAAGAGCAGATTGACACGCTTTAATTTCATCTTCATAGTATGTAGTCTTTCGTAGACCGCGAAGATATTCATTCATATTTTCATACGCGCTACCAGTATATGTATGAACAGCATCTCTTTCGCTATCAACAAGAACTTTAAGCCAATCATCAGTCCAAGTTTCCATTGTTCCAAGATTATTCTTATGAATACTATCATACCAAGCAGTTGTATCAATTACATCATCAGTTTTTGTAACGACTTTTGAAGCAGCTTTAACTTTTTTAGTTGTAGTAACAAACTTAGAACTTGAGAGGTTTGCATCAAAATATTTCATTAATTGCTGATAAGGATGTGGGTCACCCCAGCTTGTCCCCATACTCTTAAGAATTTCAGCACCTTGCTCATGAGTGAGTTTATAAGACCAATCATCAAAATTCTTAGGCATATTATCAGGACTAAATCCATAAGGTTTAAGATATTTTTCTTGAGCTTCATTAAACACTTTAATAGTTTTACCGCCAAGATTAGAACCATCTCCAGAATAGATATTTTGTTCATACCATTTATTCCAGGTTAATCCAGATTGTTCCTTTAAAATTTTAGCTTCTGCTTTTTGAATTTGAGAAAGACTATTAAACCATGCATTAGGTGATTTAGCTGACATTCCATACTTATTAATGAAGTCTTGAACCGTTCCTGTTTTAGTCACTTGATAACCAAAGTTACCGGCAAACTCATCAATTTCAGGATATGTTCCATCTGGACTATTAAACCAATCTGCAAGTTGGTCAACCATATTCTCGGCAACAACAGGTTCCATTGTACACATACCATTTGGGTGGTCCATAGGTAAGTCTTCTTTGGCAAAATTCATTCCATCTCTATCTTGACAAAGCTCACAAGGGCGACTACCATTACTATGCCAAACATACTCGGTAATAAATGGATTTTTTTGAGTAGTTGCAATAAAACTTTGCTGATATCCATGCTGAACCAAAGTTCTTGCTAATCTCTGAGCATTATAATCAACTTGCTTTTTATAAAGTCGTTTATATTCAATCTTTCCTGTTTTTGTATTTTTCATTGCAAGGATTGGATTCCATGATTTTTTAGCACTGGGTCTTACATAAGATTCAAGGTCTTTTGCAATATCATAAATAGGTTTATTTTCTGCAACCCCTTTTGCCATTATCTGATATATATCTTTTAACGTTTTTTCATTATCACTCCAGATTCTTGCGCTTAAGCTCCAACCACTATCATATATTTGTCCTGTGATTAAATTACGAATTACTTCATCAGGAACATAACTAAAAGCAGCATTTAATCCTTCAGAACTAAAACCAAAAGATTCCAACCATTTTATATTATCAGCTACAACTGCATCAGAAACAATATACAAATTATTTTTAATTTTAGAATATACTTCATTTGATATTTGCTGACTTGTAGCTCTTAATTGTTTTTGCAATTCTTTCATATATCTTTCTGATACTACAGAACTTGCTGTAGATTTATGAGAATAGAACTTAGCTTTCTCACCAATCTCATCAGCCCAATTTTCATAAAGTTTAGCAATTTCTTTTTTTTGAGATGCAACAATGGCATCTCTTGCTTTAATTGCATCTTTAAATATTAAAGGTTGTTTTGATGCCATTGTTATCATCCTTTCATTAAATATTTTATGGTTTATAAGTTTTAGAAGTTCCTGCATATATTTCTTTAAATAAACTGGTTCCTCTATATACTTCTACGAGAGATGTACCAATATATACTTGTTTGATTGCAGGTATCTCAAACTCTGCAGTATAAGTAGCTGTGCCAGTAACATTAATAGTTCGTGGATTACTTTTATTTCCATCATGCCACTGTTTAAATACATAACCTTCATTTGCATTAGCTGTAAGAGTAGCTGATGAACCATAATTATAAGCACCACCGCCTGTAACTGTGCCACCCGTTCCTGCGTTTGCAGTGATTATATAAGACCTGATAGTTGCTGTGAACTGAGCTGTATACGTGACTGCTCCTGTTACTGACGCAATCGAAGGCGACCAACCACTGAACGAATAGGAATATTCCGCTGTGCTTGCTTTTGTAGGCGTTGCACCGGTGTATTTCGGTGTATCGCCGTAAGCAACGGATGAAGCCTGCAAGATAGTTCCGTCTTCATTTTTGAAGGTGATTGTATAGGTCAGTTTTTCAAATACTGCTGTAAGAGTGGTGTCGGCTGTAACCGACAGTGAATAGGTTGCACTTGTTGATACTGTCGTACCACTTGCGTTTACCCACTTAACAAACTTATATCCTGTGTTGGGGGTTGCTTTAAGTGTTGCGGTTGTGCCTGCTTCGTAGTTGCCACCGCCCGAAACTGTACCGCCTGTTCCTGCGGTTACGGTGAGGGTGTAAGCAGGTACAGTATAGAACACTTCCATATAAACATCATAGACATCTATATCACTTTTCTTAAAAACCGTCGATGTGGGCATATATCCAATAACTGTTTGACAGTTATTGTCGGTATCATTAAAGTAACTAATAATATTACCACCGTGTATTCCGAGGGAAGTAAGTTTTTCGGTGATTTCTGTGGCTGTTCTCTCATTATAAAAATACTGAGGTTCACAGGTTACTTTGTCTATGATTTTTTTGCTCAAGAATTGATTATCGGAATATTCATTATAACCGAATTTTAAAGACACATTATTTTGTGTTGTATTACTTGCAATTTTGGCGGCTATTATCGCCTTTATGACGGTCGCATTGGCAGGTATTCCAAAACTATCGTAATAACTCGTAATACTCGTATTTAGCGACGAACTATAATTGTAGTATGTGTTCGGGTCATTGTCCCTTGTGTTAGCATTACCACCTGCTGTCGGTCGCTTTAATATGCTTTTCGTTATCGTCGTAGCCATACTCTCACCGCCTTAATTAGAAAATACAAAAGTAATAATAGACTTGTCATCTATAGTCGGTGGTTTATCGGTAACCACTAATGTATAACCGCTTACAGTTTTGGCATCATAGCTGGTAGAGCCTTGAGGTCCTTGTGGGCCTTGTGGACCTGTTGCACCAGTATCGCCTTTAGGGCCTTGCGGACCTTGAGGCCCGGTTTCTCCAGTATCTCCTTTAGGGCCTTGAGGTCCTTGGGGACCGGTGTCACCTTTGAGACCTTGAGGACCCTGAGGCCCAGTATCACCGGTATCTCCTTTAGGGCCCTGAATACCTTGAATGCCTTGTGGACCCTGCGGTCCCTGAACACCTGTCTCACCAGTGTCACCTTTTTCTCCGGTGTCGCCTTTTTCGCCTTGAGGGCCTTGAGGTCCTATCTCACCGGTGTCACCTTTTTCACCTTGAGGGCCTTGAGGACCGGTATCACCTTTTTCTCCCTTATCACCTGTATCACCTTTAGGTCCTTGAATGCCTTGAATGCCTTGCATGCCTTGCTCGCCCTGTGGGCCTTGAGGACCAGTATCTCCTTTGGGGCCTTGCGGACCTTGTATACCTTGAGCACCTGATAAGTCGGTTATATATTGATACTGAGCGCTACCTTTACAAAATAGTTTGGCATTGTCTTCATCCTCAACATTTCCTGTCTCTATCATAACAAAGCATCCTATTTCAATACCATCGGTGGCGTAACCTGCATTCATTTCAGCAACAGAATTATACAGCTTAGCAATAGCAAAAGGCTTTCCTGCTTCACCTTGAGGTCCTTGCACACCTTGAATTCCTTGAACACCCTGAATACCTTGAGGGCCTACTTCTCCTTGGGGACCAATTTCACCTTGTGGACCTACTTCTCCCTGAATGCCTTGTGGGCCTTGCGGGCCGGTATCGCCTTTTTCTCCCTTTTCGCCTTGAGGTCCTACTTCACCTTGCGGACCTTGTGGACCAGTCTCACCAGTATCACCCTTAGGTCCTTGCATGCCCTGAGGTCCTTGTATACCTTGAGGACCTTGCGGGCCAACCTCGCCCTGTATGCCTTGTGGACCAATTTCACCTTGTGGACCAATCTCACCTTGCGGTCCCTGTATGCCTTGAATTCCTTGCGGACCTACATCACCAGTGTCACCTTTTTCGCCCTGTGGACCTATTGGACCAATTTCACCTTGAGGACCTTGCGGGCCTTGCTCACCAGTATCTCCTTTAGGTCCAGTTTCACCTTTAGGGCCTTGAAGACCCTGGGGTCCAGTATCACCTTTAAAATCACCACTATCTTTTGCTTCTTGCAAAGCTTTATCAACAGCAGTTTTAATAGTATAAATTTCTGTTTCCGTATATATATAATCTGAAGGCTTCTTACGTGATATAACTAAAATTTCTGAACGATATTCAGTACTTGCTTTATTGCCTTCTTTAATATAAATATATACCGTAATCTTACCACTTTTCTGCAGTAAAATATTTGGTATATTAGTATATACAATTCCATTCTCTTCATAAGATAATAAAACGGGACAATCTTCTGTAAAATCATGTTCATCAGAAAAATGTACTTCAACCCCTGCCTCAGCATTAGTTAAAATAATACGCTGATTCAAGTCCCATTGATATAAGGTCTTTTTATTTCCTTCAATCTTTATCATGATTAGCCTCCTCTCTAAATTAAGTCAGAATACCCCAGAATAATCTTTATTTTAAACCATATAAATTTATAGATTAATTCATATAAACTATTCTGGTTAATTCTGGTTAATTCTAAATGATTCTAAATCATTCATTATCAAAATTAGTAGATATAAATGAGCTGTCTTCGATTAATTGACGTTCTAAAGCAATCTGATTTAATTCTTCAGAAACCTCATCGTCAGTTAATCCTCTCCACTTTTTCATATAAGATTTTTTTGACATTACATTAGATTCAACCTCCGCTAAATCAATATTCTTTTCTTCAATTTCATCTTCAGGAAGCGGAGTATTTTGCTCTACTTTTATTTCATAGTCTACAGGGGTAATTGTATAATTTGTATAATTTTTAATACAATTAGGATAAACCATTGAACCCTGAATAATAATATGAACTACTTGACGTAATTGAGGGCCCCACATTTTCATCTTCTCTTTGCATCTCACAATTAATGGCCAGTAAATAGCTTTTAAACTTTTACCTGATGTAATTGAACCTTGCATAGATTCAAGCGTAATGTTAGGTATATCAATCTGCTCATAAGCAGTAGTTTTAATCCTATCTAAAGAAGTTTTTAAAGCTTCGCTATAATTCATTGCCGGTTCAAGAAGACCAACCTTAGGATTAGGCTTATCCAGGTTCTGGTCCGAACCAAGGTCCCATAAAGCACCAGCAGCTGTTGAAAGATTTTTAGTAGAATTTGATTCCATATCAACAACATATTTTGTAGGATTCATACTCTTACGTTCTGCATCCATATCCGCATTGGATAACTTTGAATGCCACTCTTCATAATCTTTCAATATTTCAATTTCTGATTCACCAGTGGATTCACCAGTTAAACCATCATTAATAAAAATACTCACAGGAATCATAGGAATTAAAGTCTTCTGATATTCAGTAACAGTTTCTATTTCTTTACCTGCTCCATCATAGAGAACTTCTTCAAGATAAACCACATCATCAATAAGCTCAAATTTCTTTTTAAATATTCTTTTTTCACTTAACGTAATACTATCTTTCACAATAATAAAACATACAAACTTGGTTATTATATTGGGATTACCTATTTTAGTTTCATAAATAAACTGTGTACTTGGCAGAAATGTTACAGTAACACCGTCATACTCATTAAAGTTTATTAAGCATGCAACTCTCTTACCTATGAAACAATCTTTAGCTGCTTTAATAAGAGCTTCTTCGAATTTGTTAGCATCGAGAATTGTTTTAACTAAATCATTCATAATAGTTAATGCATCTTTTGCTTCTTTTGTAACTTTACCAATATCGCCTTTAGGTTCAATCATAATGTCGGGCGACTCAGCAAAAAGGAATCTCGCTTCTTTATTAATAAGTGAAGCTGCCATTTTATACTTAAGTTTGGCTGGCACATAGTCACCATTAGTTCCTTCGACTGTAAAAGATGCACCCTTTTTATATACCTTATAATATTGACAAATTTGAGTAAGTTCATCCAAAGTATCTTTGGCTGCACCATCAACCTCAGCATTTATTAAAGCATAAGGAATACGATTGAAAGCTTTTAAGACCTCTGTACTATTTTCTACATTAATGACTTTTGCCTCTTCACTCATATTCATTCACCTCAAACCTTAATAAGATGTTTTGATGATGCAAAACCTGTATATGTTACATCTTTATAAGTAAACTGAACATAAAGCCATTTTGTTCCTGAAACAGAAGTATAATAGCCATAATTCTTTACCTTTGTTCCTTCAGGAATTGTAACCATAATAGAAGCGTCAGTTCCTGCACCGTTTCGAATATTTAGATTACCCTTTGTTTTATAAGTACCTGATAAAGAAGATAACTTTGACTTAGCAGCTTCAGTAGCAGTTTTAGAACTTGAAACTGTAGCTGATGATTTAATTACTGTAGGCTCTTTAGGTAAGTCTTTAAATTTAAGACCCTTAGTATTTACAACTTTTGTAAATTTAGTATCAATATAAAATATCTTTTCAGGTTTATAAGTAGACAATGAAGTAACAAGAACATATTTACCATTGCTATTCTTAACCCAACCATTTCCTTTATATTTTCCCTTGCCTACGCTGAAATGGAAATGATATGCCGTTGCACCATCTTTTCCTTCTCTGCAGATTTTTTCTTTACGCTTAAATTTATTACCAACTTTAATCTTCTTTAAGTCACTATCATCAGGATGAGTAATAAGCATTACTAAATAGTTCTTTGTACCATCAGCAAAATCAACTTTAGATGTGCTTTCAAGCCAAATCGTATTTATACCACTTGTACCTACACCATAAACTCTTTTGACAACCATTTCATCACAAGGGCAATAGCAATAATCTCTATCTGTACCTGAACAACCTTCATCCCAAGGATAGTCTTTCGGATTGCCTGTCATATTAGGCTTATGTGATGTTGTTCCTGAATATGTCTGAGTTATTCTTAATGTTTTACAAGGATATATTGCATAATTTTTTGACATAGTCATTTCCTCCTTTATGATTTATCAGAATTAGTTTTTCCTGTAATCTGAGAAATTGCCTGGACTACTTTATCATATCCAACCATAGCACAAAGCCATGATAAGAAACATAAAGCAATAATCATCACTATATACTGAACTGTAATTGTAATTGTAGTAATTATAGCATAACCTATACCAATTGCTACAGCTAAAATAATTGCAACGATTGCAGCAACAATATTTGCTTTCTGTGATTTACCATCGGTAAACATCTTTTTAATACCTTCAACCGTTAATGTCGTCAGAATTGAACATGCCAGAAGAAGTATCAGAAAAACATGAATCGTCATATGTCGTTCCTCCTTTATTTATTTCATCTCGGTCTTGTTTAGTCCACATTCTTGTTTGTCGTTTATCTTTATTAGTTCTTATCCATCCGCAAATACCACACTCACCAATTGTCGCTGCAATTACTGCGCATGCATAAGATTCCGGAATTGAACCAACCTTATTGTACATTTCTATCATCTGAAAATTAAACCAGAGAAAGAATGCACCTACAATAACAAGAATTATATTTAATGTACCTATCTTGGCAAATATATCTTTAATCTTATTTACAATCTTTTTCATACTCGTCCTCCTTAACCAGCTTTACTATTGAAATCCTTGTCTTTTACATTAGCAACAGTAACATTATCAAGTGCATACCAAATTGCTGAGAAAGAGTGAGGGTCAATATTAAACTGGTCGTAAATTACGTTTCCTTTTGCATCCTTTTTATAAGTTAAATCCTTTAATTCCCTTATTGTATTTTTGCATTTAGGACTAACTATAATTCTTTTAAATCTTTTAACTTTTCTTGTATTAGATAATCTTGAACCAACGAACTTATTACGGCAGCCTCTTATTTTAAAGCCTTGCTGTCTATAATAAGTAATAGCTTTAGGGTCTTCATTATCTGCTATAAGCATTTTAGAATATCCTGCACTATTTAAGTCATTTAATCGTCTTCTTAATCTTTGCATCTCCGGTTGGTTAGCAAATACATCATCTGTTACATGATTCATATAAATTTCATCCCATATATATAATATAGAACGTTTTAAATCCACACTCATACAAATAACAGCATTAAATGATTCTTCAAAGCCAAAGTCAAAGCCAAAGTACTGATTCTCAGGACCAAGTTTGGCAATATCATTCTTAAACCTTTCCTTGTCTTTAGCAATCATAAACTGTGGTAAAACTCTTGTACCTGTCGCACCAAATCTTCCCCATCTTGCGACCATATAAAGAGGATAATCATAATTTTTAAGGTCATCAAGACGTTTTACATACTGCCAAGGTAACCAAGGGTTATCATTAGGAGTACTATGATGATAATATGTACCATTCTTTATAATACACTTCTTATTATAAAACTTATCTTCATCAACAATTACTGTTTCTTGACCTTCATCATTAAGCTTTACAAAGAAATGTCTGTACACCCAATTATCTCTTCCTATAGGATTGCATGTGAGAATAAAATGCATTGATGCATCAGGAGTACGAATACGTCCAAGCAATTCTTTATAGCCTTCATACTTAATTTCAGCACATTCTTCAAACCATACAATTGAAACACCATTAATAGATTTTACTTTTGCAGGTTTATCCATTCCCTTAAAGATTATTTGGCTTCCATTAGGAAATCTAAATCTTAGAGGACTTTTCAATGCAAGGATTCTATTTTTATTTCTTCTGAATTCCTTAGGGTCATCAGTATAGAGATTCATGTCTTGTAATATTTCACATATTAAGTCATAGCATGATTCTTGTATTGTATCATATACTTCTCTAATTACTAATGCTTTTCGTTTTTCTTCAAGTAACTTTAATATTATCTTAAATGCTGTATGATAAGATTTAGACGAACCATAACCACCAATAAGCAAATATCGTTCATAATCCCAATTGAATATAAAGTCTTCAAACGCTGGACTAACTGCTTTTTTTATTTTCATGGATTAGTCCTCCCATTCATCGTCTTCCCAATCATCAGGCCAATAATCTAAATCTTCATCAGAGCTTTCAATTTCAACTTTAGTAGCTTTGTTTTGAGAGTCTAACTTATTTTTGTCTGCTCTTTTCTTTTCCTTTTCTGCTTTCTCTTCATCTGTAGCTTTACGAATTTCAATCGACTGATTAACTTCATCTTGCCACTCTTCATCTGTTTCGTTGTCTTGCTGTGCATCATTTTTAGTATTATTATTTGTAGAAGCTCGAGTAACTGTTACATGAATTGATGTATCGTTTTCATCAAGCTCAATAAGATTATCTCTATTCTTTTTCCACTTATCAGGTAATCTATTATACAACCAACACTGAATAGCTGATACATTAGGAGATTGTTCTTTTTCAATCGTTTCTGTTTGAGTCTCAACAACTACTCCTTTACGCATTATAGTTGTTATCTTTACTTCTTTTGTTCTATACCCTAAAGCAGATTTAAGTAACGCATTTTCAACTTTATAATCAATAATTTCTCTTCCTTGTCTAAGGGCTTTATCAATTTCCGGATATTTTACTCTCCAAACCTTAAGAGTGCTTAAATCGATACCAATACGATTAGCAATATCTTGATAAGTATATCCGTCTCTTGCCCAGCATTCCAACAGCATCAGATTATCTTCTTCTAACCAGTCTGTAGCAACACAATTATTTTTAGTTTTGCTTTTCTTTTCTGACGCCATTGTGCGTTTTCTCCTTCCTTGTTAAAATAGAACAAGAGCTTGGATTAATATTTCCAAGCTCGTTTATCTATAACAATTCTAATTTATTTATGTCCCCTTATTTATATTTATTTAAAGGAATCCAGTGGTATACCACGGCAAAACGAAACTCATATACATTTTAGGAGCCATCTTCAAGAGGGGATTACAAGAAGATATACCCCAAGGAAAGTAAAAGGGCAACGGAATATTCACTTGTTGCTTAAAACTTATTATCATACAATTTACCTCCCTTTCGAATAAATTTGAAGCAGATTGGAATCGAACCAACTAACTGAGCAATACATCAATGCCCCCGCAGCCCCATATTATGCTTTGCTGCTTCATATTTTTATTTTAATTAATTGTTTAATATAATTTATTTCTTCTGTTGTTAAGTAATATTTAACACCATAAGCCAATGCATAAGGTTTGCCTCTTTTTAAGCATTTTACTTCGAAACTTTCTTCATCTTCAGTTCCTTCCCAAAGGGTTATTTTAACTTTCATACTTGGTACACTTATGGAAATTGTTCTCATATTTATTCCTCCTTAAACTTAAATCTCATATTTAGAAAAGCTTACGCAATCATTAATAGAAATATTTTCAGAATAAGTATAAGCAAGACATTTGAAGAATAAGAAGTTATGGTCATTGCTCTCTCTTATCATGCTTTCTTCGATTTCAACACCTATAACAAGAATTTTAGTGCATCCTCTAATAGCAACAAATCTTGCCGCTTCATAAGGTTGCTCACATAAATAAACTACCCCATCATATCCTGTGAGAATTCCTTTATCAAGAATTGAAGGTAAGTTTTCATAAGGTGTAGCGTGATAATAAACTTTTTTCATAATTTTTGTTCTCCTAAACATTTTATTTATTTGAGGTTCATTTCCTTACCTCTTGATATTATTATATCATATAAAGTTAAAAATGTACACCCTTTTTGAGAACTTTTTCAAATTATTTTTTATTGATACCAAAGATTAAATTATTATGATATTCATATATTATTGCCAGATTAATCCAGAATGACTTCTAAGGGCTTTTAAGTAATAATTAATTATTTTATATTATTAAATTAAAAATCAATTAGAAGCCATTCTGGATAATATTTAAGGATTTTAATATTTAGAATTCATAACTGCATCAAAAATGCTTATCAGAATTCAACTGATTAACTGATATTCCGCTTATTCCT
>CALBNX010000021.1 GCA_937896885.1 uncultured Clostridia bacterium | reverse complement strand
TACCAACCTGTTCGCTGACAAGAACAGTTGACAATGTTGATGTAATACCAACACCAACATAAGTAAAAATACTCTTATATGACTGAATCGTGTTTCGCTCGTCGATGCTCTGACTCATAGAAGTCAAAATGCCGAAAATTGGCACATCACAGAGAGTGTAAGCAGTATCCCAAAGAATATACGCAACTGCGAACCAACCCAACTTAACGGCTTGCGAAGAGCCAGATGGAATAATAAAAGTCAATACCGTAGCAATCGGAATAAGTACGGTTGAAACTCGTAACCAAGGAAGATATTTTTTGCCACTTTTGAACTTAATTGAGTCAAAGATTACACCGAATAATGTATCGTTTACAGCATCCCATACTTTAACAACAAGCATTACTGTTGCTGACTTAATTGGGTCAATACCCAAAAACAAAAGATATGTAGTCAGGCACACATTAAAAAGCGTGTAAATCATATTTTGACCCGCAAAATATGAATAATAACTTGCTCTTTCAACCGGTTCTGTTGACCAGTTTTCTCCTGTTACAAAAATCTTTTTAACTAATGAAGAAACTGCCATATTTATTCCTCCTTATTATTCTTTAATTAAAAGTGCGACTGATTCTGTGTGTGAAGTGCGGGGGAACATATCAACAGGAGTCACTTCTTTTGTTTCATAACCTAATTCTTTAAGTATTGCACAATCTCTTGCCTGAGTTGACACATCACAAGAAACATAGACAATTTTTTTAGGTTTCATTTCTGCGACATATTCTAAAACTTCTCTGTCGCAACCCTTTCGTGGCGGGTCAAGGATTACCGCATCAGGCTCGATATTCTGGTCTTTAAGAATTTTTACTGCATCTTTGGCATCACCGCAGTAAAATTCGCAATTTTCAATATTGTTGTTTTTTGCATTAACTTTTGCGTCTTCAATGGCTTCGGGAATAATCTCAACACCGATTATCTTTTTAACCTTATTTGCCATTGAAAGTCCGATTGTTCCCGCACCACAATACAAATCGAGTACAGTTTCATTCCCTGTTGCGCCAACATATTCACTTGCTTTGTTATATAAAAGCTCTGCGCAATCGTGGTTTACTTGATAAAAGGAAAGTGGTGAAAGACGAATTTTCACTCCGCAAAGCACATCTTCAATATAATCTGCACCCCACAAAGTTTTACATTCAAGACCTAAAATCACATTGGTTTTTTCTGTGTTTTTATTGATAGAAACACTCGCAAGTCCCTTGATTTTTAACAAATCGTCAACTAATTCTTGCGATTTTGGGATTTCGTCACCATTTACAACAAGGCACACCATAATCTGCCCTGTAACAAAGGCTTTTCTTATGTAAATATGGCGAACGAGTCCTGTATGATTGATAGAATCATAAGCAGATATGCCAAACTCGGTCATCCAGTTTTTCACAATTTCAACTATATTTGCAAATTCTTCGGGTTGTAAAATACAATCTGAGGAATTTATTATTCTATGGCTTTTTTGAGCATAAAAGCCCGCAACAATACCTTTGTCAAATCCCACAGGATATTGGGCTTTGTTACGATAACGCTCTGTTTTACAAATGATAATGTCATTCACTTTTACATCTAAATGAGCAAGACGCTGAAATGCATCAATCACTTTTTGCTTTTTAAGTTGCTTCTCTGCTTCATAAGAGATATGACGATAAGCACAACCACCACAAGAGCGAAAATGTTGGCAGTCAACATCAATTCTGTCTGAGGATTTCTTTAAAATCTGCTTGATAATGCCGATTGCATAGGTCTTTTTTGCCTTTATAATGTGAGCAATAATCGTGTCCCCTTTTGCAGCGCCTGAAACAAACACCGCTTGACCTTCATAATGCCCAACGCCATTACCCTCGGCAGTATAGCCCTCAATATTCAGTTGTATATCTTGATTTTTTTGAAGTGACATACAAACACCTTATAGCTTTAATAATATACCCGCAACTGCGCCAAGTGCCAACCAAAATGCAGGGTGCAATTTTTTAAGTTTTTTAATAAACATAAGTGCAAATACCACAATAGATATTGCAATTACGGGCAATACGAATGCTCCGTCAACATAGAAAATTGGTTTGATAATACCAAATACAGCAAATAACACAAGTGCTGTAACAACGGGGCGAATACCCGAAAACGCACCTTTTACATATTGGTTTTCTTTGAATGCTTTCAAGAAACCTGCGATTATAACAATTACAATTACTGATGGTGTTACAAGTCCAAGAGTTGCGATAGCTCCACCTAAAACACCACCCAAGATGCCTAACTCGTTAAAGCCTGCGTTATAGCCCGCATAAGTAGCCATATTTATACCGATTGGTCCAGGTGTGCTTTCAGCAATGGCAATCATAACACCTAACTGGTCTTCGTTAAACCAACCATAGTCACTTCTTGCCAAGTCTTGTAAGAATGGAATAGTTGCAGGGCCACCACCAACTGCGAAAAGTCCGATTTTGAAAAATTCATAAAACAAATACAAGAAGGTCATTTCTGTTTTACCTCCTTGATTTTATTGTAAACAATACCAATAACTCCACCGAAAATAACGAGAAGAATTGGTGTTATGTCAAACACAAAGCAAGCAACAAGTCCAACTATGAAAAGCACTACTGACATCACATTCATAAGACTTTTCTTTCCTAATGTGATTACTGTATGAGCAAGCAACGCGCATACAATAGCATTAATTCCCGTAAGTGCAGATGCAACAATCGGATAATTCATAAAATTCTGCAATACAGATGCCACAATTGTAATGATTATTACTGATGGTGCAACCATTCCGAGTGTTGCAAAAACACCACCAAGCACTCCCGCTTGATTATAGCCTATAAAAGTTGCTGTATTAACTGCAATAATACCCGGTGTGCATTGACCAACTGCATAATAATCCAAAAGTTCTTCTTCAGTTGCCCATTTTTTCTTCTGCACAATATCTCTTGTGAGCAGTGGTAACATTGTAAGTCCACCGCCAAAAGTGATACTACCTATTTTTGCAAAGGTCAAAAACAGGCTTAGTAATTTTTTAACCATTTCCATTTTATCTCCAAAATTTAACTTAGACGATTTTTAACTTATTTCTGTTCGCCACTCCAGAAGATATAATCAGACACTAAAAAAGCTCTAACTGGCGAAGCTTCTGCACCACTTATTTTAACGGGTGCTGCCATAAGAAAATAGTCACCTGACTGCACATTCTCTAAATCGAGATTTTCAAGTAATGCAACATTATCAACCATAAACATTCTGTGCGTTCTGCCGTCACTTTCTTCAGGCTCAACAGTCATACCATCAGTACCCACAAGAATATAGCCCATATGAGAAAGTTCTGATGCTGCAGATTCGTGCAAGGTTGCTTTGCCATGACTCTTTATTAATATTCTTTTTGCATTTCTTGGGAAATATTCTTCAACAAATGCGCCTGTGATAATAATTTCGGGCACTTCAACAACAACGCAAGGGCCTATAAACACTTCGGGTGAATATTCTGTAATATCATTACCATTTGGTAAGAAATGCAATGGAGCATCCATATGTGTACCATTATGAAGGCACATATTTATTGTGCTTAGATTATATTCATTTTCATAACCGATTGTTTTGACTTGCTCTAAAGTTGGTGTCGGGTCTCCCGGATAAACTTCACAAGTCATTACATCTTTTGAAATATCAATAAATTTCATAATCTCACCCCGTGTTTTTATAAAATCATTTTAGCATTCTTATATCTTTCTGTAAACAAGAAAATCAAAATGGATTTCAGTTGTAAAGCCATTGTTTTTTCTAATTTTTTCTTCTGCGCCCAACTCTGTTTTGAAATAATATGGTGTCATTTTGAAAAGGTTGACGCCCATTTCACCATCTAATATGATTTCACTTTTAACTGAATGTCTTTCTAAAAATCCAAACCCGCCATATTCTGTGTGTTTTTCTTCATTCTCATAAACATTTTCATAAAGCAGTTTTTTAAGCCCCATCAAGTGATTTTTACCGGGGACAGCATAAATCATTATGCCGTCTTTTTTGAGAATCCTTGCCATTTCGGTTTCTACCATAGGTGCAAAAATGTTGAGCGCAACATCAAATGAGTTGCTCTCTAACGGCATATCAAAACAACTGCCCACAGCAAAGCGATATTTTTTATATCTTCCCGACGCATATTTAACTGCTTCCTTTGAAATATCAAATCCGTATAAGTCAAAATCACAATTTATGCTCTCCAACTTGCCGTCATAATAGCCTTCACCGCATCCACAATCTGCAATAGATATTTTTTGACTATTTGCAAAATGCTCATTTATTATATCGCATATTTTCTTTGCAAAGCAATCATAGTTGCCACTTTCAAGAAACTCACGGCGAGATAGCACCATATCTTTTGAGTCACCGGGGTTATCGGAGTGCTTTTTATTGACGGGCAACAAGTTCACATACCCTTGTTTTGCAATATCAAATGAATGATTATTCTCACAGGTGTAACTTTTGTTTTCCATATTCAATTTTGATTTGCAAACAGGACAAATGAACATAAAATCACCTTTAACGGCAACGGCGGGAAACCCCTCAGTCATTTTCTTTGAAAATGACAGCTCCCCTTTCAGGTGAGCCAAGAGCCCCCGCCCAATTTTAAAAATTATTTTGCAACGATATTTACAAGCTTACCCTTAACATAGATTTCTTTAATAATATTCTTGCCTTGAAGCTCTGCTGCAACTTTTTCGTCTGCCTTAGCTGCTGCAATAGCGTCTGCTTGTTCGATATCTGCTGCCACATTGAGTTTTGCACGGATTTTACCATTAATCTGAACAACGATTTCGATTGTTTCGTCAATGCACTTTGCTTCATCGTATGTTGGCCATTCACCGTCTGCAGCCATCATCTTACCGTAACCGCAAACTTCCCACATTTCTTCTGTAACATGAGGAGCAAATGGGTTAACGAGAAGCAAAAGAACTTTAAGTTCTGCTTTATTGATTGAGCCCTTTGTATAAATTGCGTTGAGCAATGTCATAAGAGCTGCAATTGCAGTGTTGTACTTAAGAGTTTCAATATCTTCTGTTACTTTCTTAATTGTCTTGTGGAATGAAGATGAGAGTTCTTTTGAGAATTCGTCGCCATCTACAAGAATTTCTTGAAGATTCCAAATTCTGTCAACAAATCTCTTACAACCCTTAACTGAGCTTTCTGACCAAGGAGCAGCCTGTTCATAGTCACCCATAAAGAGTACATAAGTACGAAGAACGTCAGCACCAAATACATCAACAACTTCATTAGGGTCTATAACATTACCACGAGATTTACTCATCTTTACGCCGTCAGGTCCGAGAATAAGACCCTGCGCTGTTCTCTTTGCATAAGGTTCTGCACATGGCACTGCACCAATGTCATAAAGGAACTTATGCCAGAAACGAGAATAAATAAGGTGACGAGTAACATGTTCCATACCACCGTTGTACCAGTCAACTGGCATCCAGTAGTTAAGTTTATCCATATCTGCAAGAGCTTCATCATTATGTGGGTCGATATATCTTAAGAAATACCATGATGAACCTGCCCATTGTGGCATTGTATCTGTTTCTCTCTTTGCATCGCCACCACATTTTGGACACTTGCAGTTTACATATGAATCAATCTTTGCAAGTGGACTTTCTCCATCTGTACCCGGTGCAAAGTTTTCAACATCAGGAAGTCTTAATGGGAGTTCTTCATAAGGAACTGCAACCATACCGCACTTGTCACAGTGAACGATTGGAATTGGTTCACCCCAATAACGCTGACGATTGAATGCCCAGTCCTTCATCTTATACTGAACGCCACCTTCACCGATGCCTTTATCCTGCAAGAAATCAATCATTTTTGCGATTGAATCTTTCTTGTTATCCATACCGTTAAGGAAATCAGAGTTAACCATTTCGCCGTCGCCTGTATATGCAGCTTCGTCGATATTGCCACCCTTGATAACTTCAATAATGTCGATACCGAATTTCTTTGCGAAATCATAGTCACGGTCGTCGTGTGCAGGCACAGCCATAATAGCACCTGTACCATAACCCATCATAACATAGTCAGATATGTAAATTGGAATATCCTTGCCGTTTACAGGGTTCTTTGCAGTGATACCTGCAATCTTAACACCTGTCTTGTCTTTAACAAGTTGTGTACGCTCAAACTCTGTCTTCTTTGCACATTCTGAACGATAATTTGCAATTTCATCCATATTAGAAATCTTGTCAGCATATTTATCAATAATTGGGTGCTCTGGAGCCATAACCATAAATGTTACGCCGAAAAGAGTATCTGGACGAGTTGTGTAAATCTTTAATTCTTCAGGGATTTCATTAAGTGCGAAGTTAACGAATGCACCGCGTGATTTACCAATCCAGTTAACCTGCTGAAGTTTGATGTTTGGAAGATAATCAACATCTTGAAGACCTTCAAGAAGCTTGTCAGCATATTCAGTAATTCTTAAATACCAAACATCTTTTGACTTCTGAACAACATCGCTGTGACAAATATCACATTTACCGCCCTGTGAGTCCTCGTTTGAAAGAACAACCTTACAAGATGGGCAATAGTTAACGAGAGTCTTGTCACGGAATGCAAGACCGTTTTCGAACATTTTAAGGAAAATCCACTGTGTCCACTTATAATATTTGTCGTCAGTTGTATCAACAACTCTTGAATAGTCAAATGAGAAACCAACGCGCTTTAACTGACTTGTGAACTTTTCAATATTCATATCAGTAACTTTTCTTGGGTGGATACCGGTTTTAATCGCATAGTTTTCTGTGGGAAGACCGTAAGCGTCAAAACCGATTGGGAAAAGCACATTGTAGCCCTGAAGTCTGCGTTTTCTTGACACTACTTCAAGACCTGAGTAAGCCTTAATGTGACCAACGTGCATACCTGCACCTGATGGATATGGGAACTCAACAAGACCATAGAATTTGGGTTTTTCAGAATTATCCTGAGCCTCAAAAACCTTTGCCTCTTCCCATTTTGCCTGCCATTTTTGCTCGGTGGCTTTAAAATCGTAATTCATATATATAACCTTCTTTAAAGAGATTTTTTACTAATTTATTCTGCAATAAAACCGCTGATGTCTACTTGTGTGGCGTCACCCCAAAGATGTTCGAGACTATAAAGTTCTCTTTGGTCGTGAGTAAACAAGTGAACAATAACCGTGCCGTAATCAAGGAGTATCCAGCCTGTTGTTTTACCCTCAATATGATTTGGCTCAACACCCATTTTTGCGAGTGCATCTTCAACCTCATCAGCAAGCGCACGAATATGTGTTCCCGAAGTACCCGTTGCAATTACAAAATAATCTGCAACAACGGTTAAATCTGTTATCTCAAGAGATTTTATATCCATTGCCTTCTTGTTGTCAAGTGTAACAACAATATTTTTAAGAAGTTCTGTTCTTTCCATATTTTATATCCTTTCTGCAAGATAGTTAAAGGCTTTAATTGTGTCAATGTGAATTGGTCTGCATTTTCTTGCATTATCCTCAATGGTGAATGAAAGCCCTCGCATTAATGCCTTATCAAGACTTTCTTCTGCCATTGTACGCACCTCATTCACATCGGGGTATTCGCGGTCTTCAGAGGTTAAATCTGCCACATAGATTATTTTTTCAAGTAGTGACATATCCTCTTTGCCCGTTGTGTGCCAACGCACCGCTGAAAGAATTTCACCGTCGGTCACATTGAGTTCTTTTCTCAAATACACCTCACCCGCAACCGCGTGAAGTGTAAATTCAATCTTTTTCTCGCTTTCGGTGAGTTTTTGACCGTCATTTTCAATAATTTCAATCATTCTTTCTGCAGGCTCATAGCGAAGAATATCGTGAATAAGCCCTGCTGTGTATGATTTTTCTGCGTCTCCGCTGAAAATTTCAGCCAAATGCTTTGCCTGCTCGGCAACACAGATTGAATGATAAAGTCTTTTTGGCGGTAAACGCTTTTTAAGAATTTCTAAAAACTCACTGTTTCTTGCCGTATCCATATAACTTGTGGCTCTCCATATATTCAATGATTTCCGGCTCAACAATTCCGTAAAGACTGCGACCGTCGGCAATTCGCTCACGAATTTCACTTGAGCTTACAATATAAGCATCAAGGGGCGAGATATGTATATTCTTCCCGTCCAAATCCTTAATATAAATGCCGAGTTTTTCAAATGCGTATGAGCGAAGCTCGTGAATACTGTCGTCAGTATTGCGAGAAGCCACACAGATTGTGCATTTTTCCAAGAGCTCTTTATGCTTGTACCATTTGTGAAAAATAAGGAACATATCAGAGCCGATAATTAAATACAAATCATCGTTTGGATATCTTTTTTTAAGCTCGTCCACCGTATAAATAGTGTAGCTGTCGCTTTCTCGGTCCATTTCCATACGGCTGATTTCGTATTTAGGGTTTTGAAACGCGATTTTGCACATAGCTATTCTGTCGCGATTATCCGCCAAATCGTCGCATCGCTTATGAGTAGGAATTTTGTTGGGGATAATAAGCACCTTATCAAGCCCCAATTCCTCGGTCATTCTGTCAATCATTCGTGTGTGTCCCTTGTGGGGAGGATTGAATGTTCCGCCGAAAATACCAATTTTCATTATTATTTTCTTCCTTTATCTTCTTGCTTTCTTCTTTTCATCCTTGTGAAGTTCGGGATTGTAGCGATAGAATATCATACTGCCACCGATAACGCCAACGCAATCGCTGTTTGTTGCCTCACTGAGCTTTTGTGCGATTTCTTTTGGCTTTTCGGGGCTTGTTTCTAAAAGCACCTTAATTTTAATAAGCTCGCGGGCTTTAAGTGCATCGTCAGTCTGCTTAATGAGGGCGTCTGAAATTCCACCCTTGCCAACCTGAAATAATGCGGGGAGACCATTTGCCTGACCTCTCCAATATGCTCTTTCTTTACTTGTCATATTATTCTCCTAAATACTTTGGTAATTCTTCTACAAATTTTCTTAATGCATTTCCACGGTGACTGACTTTGTCTTTTTCTTCTGCTGAAAGTTCACCGAAAGTTTTATCTCCTACAAGGAAAACTGGGTCATAACCAAAACCGCCGTTACCTTGCACTTCGTGTGCAATTACACCCTCGCAAGTGCCACGAACTGTGAAGCTTCTGCCGTCAGGGAAACAACAGCATACACAACTTACAAATCGTGCTGTTCTTTCTTCGTCGGGAACATCTTTCATAAGATTTAAAAGCTTTTCGTTATTCTTTGCATCGTTGCCGTGTTCACCACCGAAACGAGCTGAATAAACGCCCGGTGCACCGTCAAGAAAGTCAACCATAAGACCAGAATCGTCTGCCACACAGACCATTCCACTTTCTTTGCAACCGCTGTCTGCTTTTAAAAAAGCATTTTCTTCAAATGTAGTTCCTGTTTCGTCAACATCTGAAAGTTCAATACCTTCCATATCAGCAGTTAAAACATTTATGCCAAGAGGTGCAAGAATTCTTTGCAACTCTGCTTGTTTTTTCATATTATGAGTGGCGATTAAAAAGTCCAAAGAAACCCCTCTTTTCTTTCTTCTCTGTTTTTTCTTCGGTTATCTCTTCTTCCTGTTCAAATCCGCCGTCAGTTGTTTCGGCAATTTCTTCAGGCTCTCCACCGTCTTCATTGGGGAGTTCTTCTTCTTGTAAAATATCTTCATTAATGTCTTCGCATTCTTCGATAATCTCTTCGACAGTTTCAAGTTGAATATCCTCCTCTTCTTTATAATCTATCTTATCAAACAAACCGTCTGCAAATGCTTCTGGCTTGAACGGTTGCAAGTCGTCAATCTGTTCACCAACACCGATAAACTTAACTGGGATGCCGAGTTCATTCTTGATAGCGAGAACAACACCACCGCGAGCAGTACCATCAAGTTTTGTGAGCACGATACCTGTAATATCTGCAACGCTCTTAAATTCTCTTGCTTGGTTAACTGCATTCTGACCTGTTGTTGCATCAAGCACCAACAAAACTTCACGGTCAGAATAAGGAAGTTCACGGTCAATAACGCGGTAAATCTTGTTAAGCTCATCCATAAGATTTTTCTTGTTGTGAAGACGACCAGCAGTGTCAATAATAATGATTTCGCTATCTCTTGCCTTTGCAGCGCTGATTGTATCAAAAACAACTGCGGCAGGGTCTGCGCCCTCTTTATGCTTAACAATGTCAACACCTGAACGGTCTGCCCAGATTTGCAACTGGTCGATAGCAGCCGCACGGAACGTATCAGCAGCACCAAGAATTACACTCTTGCCCTGTGCTTTATACATTGATGCCATTTTGCCGATTGTTGTAGTCTTACCAACACCGTTAACACCGATTACGAGAATAACTGACGGAACTGTGATAAGCCCCATATCTTCGCCACCATAGAGCATTTCTGCAACGATTGTTTTAATCTGCTGACGAATTGCTTCAGAGCCTTTGATTTTGCCCTTTGCCACTTCTTCACGAAGTTTTTCTGTAATTTCAACGGCAGTTATAACACCAACATCACCCATAACAAGAATTTCTTCAAGTTCTGTATAAAGGTCGTCGGTTACTTCGTCGAAGCTATCGAGCATATCGTCGATAGCCCCTGCCATTTTGTTTCTTGTCTTTGTAAGACCAAAGTTAATCTTTTTGAAAATTCCCATAATAATTTTCCTTTATATTATTCGGGCGATTCGTGAATCGCCCCTACATTATTTATGCTAATCCGAGTTTTCTAGCCATTTCTGCGGTCTTGAGTTCCAATATTTTAGATACGCCTTCTTCTTGCATTGTAACACCATAGAGCATATCTGCCTCTTCCATTGTGCCACGACGGTGGGTGATGAGAATAAACTGAGTATTCTTTGTCATTCGTCTTACATACTGTGCATAACGAACAACATTAACATCGTCGAGCGCTGCTTCAACTTCGTCGAAGATTACGAATGGTGCAGGTGTAACTTTGAGAATTGCAAAGAGAAGTGCAATCGCTGAAAGTCCCTTTTCACCACCTGAAAGCAAATTGATGTTCTGAACATTTTTACCAGGTGGCTGAACCTTGATTTCAATGTCACATTCAAGAACATTCATTTCATCTTCAAGCACCAATTCAGCTTTACCACCGCCGAAGAGTTCGGCAAAGGTTTCACCAAACGCAATATTTATTTTCTGGAACTGTTCACGGAATTGAACGCTCATTTTTGTTGTCAAATCATCAATAAGACGAATAAGCTCTGCCTTTGATTTTTCAACATCACCAATCTGCTCTGACATAAATTCATATCTTTCTGATACTTCTTTGTATTCATCAATAGCAGAAACGTTAACTGAACCAAGTCCACGAATTTCATTTTTGAGAGCAGAAAGACGAGTTCTTGCTTCACCGATATTTTCAATGACGATTTCAAGAGCGATTGCTTCGCGTCTTGTAAGTTGATATTCGTCATAGAGTTTTGAGTTGTATTCTTCAAACTCGTTGAGCATTGCTGCTTTTCTTTCTTCAAGACGAGCAAGTTCACCGCTGACTCTTTCTCTTTCAGAGCTCTTTTCTTTTTCAAGATTTCGAAGGTCTGTATTTTCTTTTTCGAGAGTAGTTCTCTCTTCAATCAAATCGTCAACATTTGTCTTTGCATCACCACATTGTTTGCGAAGTTCGTCAGCAGATGCACGAAGACTTTCAATATCTTTTGTGAGCCAGATGTTTTTATTCTTAAATGCTTCGATTTCTTTGTCGAGCTCTTCAAGTCTTGTTGTTTTTGAGCCTTTGAGAATATCAAGACGACGAATATTATCATCAGCAGATTCAATGTCTTTCTGGAAGCCAAGAATTTCGAGTCTGATTTGTTCAGCTTTCTGTGACAACTCTTCACGGACGTGACCGAGGCTTTCCCTGTCACCGCTGACCGCTTCAAGACTCTTTTCTTTCTGTGCAATTTCTTCGTTTAATTCTTCAACTTTCTGACGAGCAACAATACTGTCACTATTGATTTTATCAATTCTCTCGTTGAGTATTTTTTCTTCATCAAGAAGTTCTTTCACACCACCAGAAGATGTTTCATATTCACTTTCTGCAAGTTTGAATTCGCCTTCAAGACGGATTTTTTCTTCATTAGCAGAAAGAATGTCACCCTCAATGCCTTCAAGGTCAGCAATAGCAGAAGCCAAATCTTCTGAAAGCATTTTTTCTTGAACTGCAAGGTTATTTTTCTTATCTTCAAGGTCTTTAACTGATGCCAAAAGTTTTTCAATCTCATTAGAGCGAGAGAGCATTCCAACGCCCTGTGCTTTACTACCACCGGTCATTGAGCCACCAGCATTGATAACTTGTCCGTCAAGAGTAACAATCTTAAACCTGTTATTATATTTCTTCGCCATTGTGATAGCAGAATCCATATCTTCACAAACAACAGTTTTGCCAAGAAGATTTTCGATTATATCTTTATATTTTTTGTCAGCACTAACGAGATTGGATGCGATATTTACAAAGCCATAGCAATCGTCTAAATCCTTTTCATCAAGACTTCTTGATTTAATTGCAGAGAGTGGCAAGAATGTAGCTCGTCCACCACGAGTGTCTTTAAGGAATGCGATTGCTCGTTTTGCGTCGTTTTCGTTGTCAACAACCACATTCTGAATTGCAACACCCAAAGCGGTTTCAACTGCAACTGAATATTTATCTTTAACTGTGATAAGTTGTGAAAAAGGACCATGAACACCACGAAGTGCGCCACGCTTACTTTCTTTCATAACGCTACGAACTGAGCCTTGATAACCCTCCATATTCTTTTCAAGGTCATCAAGAACACGAATTCGCTCATTTTTGCGCCCGATTTCGCTATCAAGAGTTGCGATTTCTGTTTTTAACTTGTCACTTTTTTCAGTTCTTGTCTGAACTTTGATGCGATAACCATCAATAGCATTTTTATATCCGTTGATTTTTTCGATACATTCATCCAATGCTTTTTGAGCATTGTTTTTCTTTTCTTCAAGTGCTAAAACGGTTTCTTTGCGATTACCTAAAAGGTCGTCAATAACGGTAATTCTTGTTTTGATTTCCTCAATCTGTGAATTTGCTGTTTCGCTGATAACACGATTATCTGCAAGGGCAACTGTAAGAAGTGAGATTTCTTTTGAAAGGTCTGCCGCAACTGATGCAAATTCGTCATTCTCACTCTGTAATTTTTCGATTTCACCAATTTGTGCCTGCAATTTTGAATTTGCATCTTCAAGGCCTTTTTGAGCCAATGCCTTTTGCTCATTTGCAGATTCAATTTGTGTGTCAATATCTGTTTCGTCTTCGTTAGCAGTCAGCTTGTCCTTTTCGAGCCTTTCGATTGACTCGTTGTTATGAGCAATAGAGTTTTCATAAACCTTTGCCTGACTTTCAAGCTCTGCAGCCTGTTCTTCAAAATGAGATGTAGATGCACGCACTTCTTCAATTTTAATATTGATTTCGTGTGTTTTTTCGATGATAGAATTCATCTTCTGCTCAATTTCTTCAAGCTGTTTTTGTGCGTCTTTATATTGAACAGATGCAATGTCGATTTTTCTATCTTGGTCTTTTAATTTTTCTTGTGTTTTCTCAATATTATGTAACCAGATGCCAATTTCAAGATTTTTTCTTTCTTCAGCAAGTACCAAGAATTTCTGCGCCTTTTCACTTTGAGTTTTAAGCGGACCAACACGGGACTCAAGCTCTGTTAAAATATCACGAAGTCTGATTAAATTCTCTTCTGCTTGGTTAAGTCTTTTTAAAGCGTCGCTTCTTCTGTAACGGAAATGAGAAATGCCCGCTGCTTCTTCAAACATTTCACGGCGTTCACCAGATTTTGAAGAAATGAGTTCGGCAATTTTGCCTTGGCTGACCATTGAGTAGCCGTCACGACCAAGACCTGTATCCATAAACAACTCGTTAATGTCGCGAAGTCTTACATTCTCACCGTTGATTTTATATTCACTGTCACCACTACGATAAAAACGACGTGTGATGTTAACTTCGTCTTTATCACAGTTGAGCTTTCTGTCTTCATTATCAAGGCAAAGTGTAACTTCTGCAAAACCTGTTGCCTTGCGAAGTGATGTACCACTGAAAATAACATCTTCCATTTTTGAGCCACGAAGACTCTTTGTGGACTGTTCACCAAGAACCCAACGAACAGCGTCAGAGATATTACTCTTACCGCTACCGTTAGGGCCAACAACACCTGTTATTCCTTTATTAAATTGAAGTACTGTTTTGTCGGGACAAGACTTAAATCCCTGCATAGTAATTGATTTTAAAATCATATTGTTTCTGTTACCTCAATCTGAAATTCTTCTAAATTTTCTTTACCCTTTATTATACAATGAAATCCTTGATTTTTCAATGCTTTTTCGTTTCTTTTCTGCTGTCCTTTTGCCTTGCTGAGCACTTTTTTATTGACATAAACCACATATTGCTGATTTTTATCTTTTTCACTTAATTTTTCAAGGATTTTTGCGAGATATATATGCCCTTCACAAAGCTCACGGAATGCAGGGTGATAAGCACCACCTATCATATCACTTTCAACTGTTTCGCTACTGTGAAGACCTAATTTTATAACTTTAATATTATTCTCTTCAAACATTTGCAAAAGTCTCGCGCAGAATGGGGCAGACTCTTCCGCAGTTGGCGCTATGTATTCACCTATCTCTTGTAAATATCCCAAATGGGTATTTTTAAGCACAACTGTCGGGTAAATTCTAACTGTATCCGGTTTGATTTTAATAATTTCAAGAGCCGTTTGCTCATCTCTTTTGGAATCACTTTTATATAGCCCCGTCATCATTTGAAGTCCTAACTCAAAGCCATATTCCTTAATAAGTTTTGACGCTTTTCGCACATCATCTGCAGTATGTCCGCGACGATTTGCAAGCAAAACATCGTCATTCATACTCTGTGCGCCCAACTCAATAGCCGTTACGCCGTAGTTTTTAAGGGTTAAAAGTATGTCTTTATTGATGCAATCAGGACGAGTTGACACTCGAATCCCCTTAAAATTATAAATATCTAAAAAATGCTTTGCGGCGGTCAAAAGAGAAAGCATAGCTTCCCTTTCAATCGCCGTAAAACTACCACCAAAGAATGCAATTTCAGTATTCTTCGGGTCAACTTTATATTTAATTGCAGTTTCTACTGCATCTTCAACATCCTTCGGTGTTGCAGATGTCATTTGACCACTGATTGCTCTTTGATTACAAAAACTGCAATCGTTTGGGCAACCCTTGTGTGGCACAAAAATGCTTATATTACTATGACTCATAAGCCCATTAACTCCAAAGCAGATTTTGCTGCTTCTTGCTCTGCTCGTTTTTTACTGCTACCTTTACCACGACCAATAACATTGCTGTTTAAATGCACTTCAACAATAAACTCTTTGTTATGGTCAGGCCCACTTTCACCAACAACGATATATTCAAATTTTTCTGTTGGATTTTGTTGCAAGACTTCTTGCAAAGTGCTTTTGTAATCTTTAAAAACAGGTTTTGTTTCAGTTGCAATTTCAATGAATGGCAAAACAAATTCCGTTGCTTTTTCGATGCCACCATCAAGATAAATTGCTGCAATAAGTGCTTCAAAAGCATCTGAAATTACTGATGGACGATGACGACCACCTGTTCTTTCTTCGCCCTTACCCAAAAGCACCATGTCGCCAAGACCTATTTTTTCAGCATAGCCAAAAAGTGTTTTTTCACAAACGGCATAGGCACGTTTTTTAGTGAGCTCACCCTCGGGCTTGTCCTTATAATGCTCAAAAAGATATTCTGCTGTGATAAAGCCCAAAACAGAGTCACCTAAAAATTCGAGTCGCTCATTATCAAGCCCCGTACCTGTTTCATTGGCATAGGACGAATGAGTTAATGCTCTCTCTAAAAGCTTTTTATCTTTAAATTCATATCCGATTTTCTTTTCAAAATCAGTCATTTTTAGTCACCTAAATTATATTTTTTTGCAAATTCTTTTAATGAATTCATTCCACGATTTGCAAGTTGCATATATCTCTCTTGTTTATCGCGGATTTTTTCTTCTAATGGTGGCAACACACCAAAGTTTGCACCCATTGGTTGAAAATTCTTAACTGTTTCGTCGCTTATATATCGGCTCAATGCACCAATCATTGTGTCTTCGGGAAGAACAACAGTTTCTTCGCCTTTAAGCCTTTTTGCAAGGTTGATACCTGCCATAAGCCCACTTGCCGCAGACTCCAAATAGCCCTCAACACCAGTTATCTGACCACCGAAGAATAAATATGGATTTGTTCTCAAGCTGAAATCCCCATTAAGAAGTCTTGGCGAGTCAATAAAAGTATTTCTATGCATCACACCATATCGCAAAAATTCTGCGTTTTTGAGCGCCGGGAACATAGAGAAAACTCGTTTTTGCTCACCGAATTTGAGATTTGTCTGGAATCCAACAAGATTATACATTGTGCCGTCTTTGTTCTCTTTGCGAAGTTGCAAATTCGCCCAAGGTCTGTGCCCTGTTCGTGGGTCAGTAAGCCCCACTGGTTTAAGTGGACCATATCGCATTGTATCCTTGCCACGAGATGCTAAAACTTCAATAGGCATACAACCCTCATAAACATCTTTGCGCTTGTCAAAAGAATGAATATCGGCACTTTCTGCGTTAATAATCGCATCATAAAACGCCTCATATTCTTCTTTGTTCATGGGACAATTAATATAATCATCTGCACCACCACGGTCATATCTTGACTGTGTGAAAGCGCAAGTCATATCAATACTTTCAGCGCTGACAATTGGTGCTGCTGCATCAAAGAAAGAGAGTCCGTCGCCACAAATTTTGCGAATTGTTTCGGCTAAGGAGTCACTTGCAAGTGGTCCTGCACAAATCACAACACCGTCATATTCGGTTGGTATTTCTGTGACTTCTTTTTCGATGATGTTCATATTTTTATCATTTCTGATTTTTTCAGTAATAATTCTTGAAAACTCATAGCGGTCAACGGCTAATGCGCCACCTGCTTCGACCTTGCATTCATAAGCAGTTTCAACACAAATTGAGCCTAAATATGCCATTTCATGTTTTAAAAGCCCCGCAGCTGAATTAAGTCTTTCTGCTTTCAATGAGTTTGAGCAAACAAGCTCGGCAAGAGTATCTAACTTGTGAGCAGGTGACTTTTTGTGAGGCTTCATTTCAAACAAATCAACTGAAATGTCATTTCGTGAAAGTGCTTTCGCGCACTCAACCCCTGCAAGACCACCACCGATTACTGCTACTTTCATTCTTCTTTTGCCTTTCTCTTGCGCTCTGCTTTCTTTTCAAAACCACAGCCCTCATTAAGACAAGCTATAATACCACCTTTACGCTTGAAAAGTGATTTTCCACATTGTGGGCAAAGGTCATCTGTTGGTTTATCCCAAGTCATAAAGTTGCACTCAGGATAATTGCCACAGCCAAAGAAAGCGTAACCTCTCTTTGTCTTTTTCTCAATAATTTTGCCACCACAAACTGGGCAAGTTGCTTTTGTTTCAACAACTAACGGCTTTGTATTTTTACAATCAGGATATCCTGGACAAGCAAGGAATTTACCAAAACGACCTGTTTTGATAATCATATTTCTACCACACTTGTCGCACTTGATATCAGTTTCGTCTTCTTTGAGTTTGATTTTTTGACCTTGCATTTCAACTTTTGCCTTGTCAACAGTTGCAATAAAGTCATCATAAAACTCATGGAGCATTTTAATATAGTCGGTTTCACCGCTTTCAACTGTATCCAGTTGAGTTTCCATTCCGGCAGTAAATTTTACATTAACAATTTTAGGGAATTTTGCTTTGAGAAGGTCTGTGATTGCTTCGCCCAACTCTGTTGATTTGAGTTGCTTCTGCTCACGGACTACATACTCTCTCTGTGTGATTGTTGAGATTATTGTTGCATAAGTTGAAGGACGACCCACACCTGTTTCTTCAAGAGCCTTGATAAGAGATGCTTCTGTATATCTTGCAGGTGGTTGTGTGAAATGTTGATTACCAACAAGTTCTTTAACTTTTATTGCGTCGCCCTCGTTGATTTTTGGAAGTTTGCCTTCTTCCTCTTCCTCTTCGTCTGTGCCACTCACATAAAGGCAAGTATAACCATCAAAACGAACTGAATATCCGTTTGCAGAGAATGTAATAAATTTACCCTGTGCTTTATCACTTGCATTTGCACCTTGAAATTCTGCTTTAACAGTATCCTGAACACAGTTTGCCATAAGTGATGCCATAAAGCGTTTCCAGATAAGGCTATAAAGTTTATATTGCTCTGCACTAAGACTAGCCTTTACTCTTTCAGGGGTCAAATCCATCATTGTTGGACGAATTGCTTCGTGACCGTCTTGTGCATTTGCTTTTGTTTTATAATATCTTGGTTTTTCAGGAAGATATTCTGCACCAAATGTGTTTCTGATATAGTCATTACCAGCTGCTCTTGCTTCTTCTGAAATACGAAGAGAGTCAGTTCTCATATATGTGATAAGACCCACAGAGCCAACGCCCTGAATTTCAACACCTTCATAAAGCTCTTGCGCAACTTTCATTGTGCGACGAGCTTGGAAGTTGAGTTTGCGAGATGCTTCTTGTTGCAATGTTGAAGTTGTGAATGGTGGCGCAGGTTGGCGGTTACGAACACCTTTTTTAACTGAAGTAGCAACGAATTCTGCGCCCTCAAGACGAGCGAGATACATATCGCTCTGCTCTTTATTTGTAATCTTAACCTTACCTGTTTCATCACCCAAGAACTGCGCTTTGAAAGCCTTTTTTGATGATGGAGCAAGCATTTTTGCGTCAAGAGTCCAATATTCTTCTGGATTAAAAGCTCTGATTTCATTTTCACGGTCAACAACAAGGCGCACAGCAACTGACTGCACACGACCAGCAGATAATCCGCGACGGATTTTCTGTGAAATAAACGGACTGAGTGTGTAACCAACAAGTCTGTCAAGAATACGACGAGCCTGTTGTGCGTTAACTAAATCCAAGTCAATTTTTTCAGGCTTTTCGATACCCTTAATAACGCTGTTTTTATTGATTTCGTTAAATTTCACACGATTATTTTCATTAAGGTCAAGGCCCAAGAGTGTTGCCAAGTGCCAAGAAATCGCTTCTCCCTCACGGTCAGGGTCGGCTGCGAGAATAACTGCTTCTGAATTGTCTGCAAGTTCTTTTAACTCTTTAACAAGCTTTTCTTTACCTTTGATTACTGCATATTTTGGTGCAAAATCATTTTTAACATCAACGCTGAGTTTTGCCGCAGGCAAATCACGAACATGTCCCTTTGAAGAAACTACTGTGTAATCCTTACCGAGATATTTCTGAATACTTTTTGCCTTTGATGGAGACTCAACGATAACAAGTTTTGACATATATCATCATCCTAAAATGTTTAGATTTTTAATTTATTTTATAACGCCTACCGCTGATTTGAGTGATAAGCCCATAAATTTCAAGTTCTGTGAGAGCCGAGAGCGTTGCATCTGTTGAGAGTTTGCAGATATTTGTAATCTCATCAACGTGTATCGGCTCGTCTTGTATAAGTTCATAAACCTTTAAAGCATTCGGTGTGAGATAAGACGGTGGTGCTTTTTTGACCGTCACCTTTTCTTCTTTCACCTTTTCTTTCTTTGGCTCTTCTTTTTTGACTTCTTCTTTGACTTCATTTGCCAAGAGATATTCTTGCGCTCTTCTCATAATTTCATCATCAGGAAGTCTTGTTTCATTATTCAGTTTATCAAAGAAACGATAGCAATATTCTTCTAACACATCATTAAGTGAAAAAACAGGTGTTGCACCATTTCTTATAAGATTATTTGTTCCTAAAAATGACGAGCTCACTAAATCACCAGGTACTGCAAACACATCTCTGCCCTGCTCAGCAGCCAATCGTGCCGTTATGAGTGAGCCACTTTTCTCACCTGCTTCAACAACAACTGTACCCAAAGTTAACCCCGATATAATTCGGTTTCTTAATGGAAATGTTGTTCTGCTTGCGGGTGTCATTGGTGGAAATTCTGTAATCACTGCGCCATTTTTTGCGATTTTATCGCGAAGTGGTTGGTTTTCCATAAGATATTTTGTACCCAAACCACAACCGAGCACACATATTGTCTTACCGTTTTCATCAAGTGCACCTTGATGGGCAGCGCTGTCGATTCCCAATGCGCCACCGGAAACAATAGTGAACCCCAGACTTGCCATTGCAGATGACAATGCTCTTGCCACAGCTCTGCCATAGTCAGATGCCTTTCTTGCGCCCACAACTGAAACGGACATTTCATTTGTAAGCACAGTTTCATCACCCTGAACATAGAGTACCAAGGGCAAATCCTGTAAATGCAACAAATTTGGTGGATAATATTCACTCGACGGGGTGATTATCTTCCAACCGTTTTCTTTTGAAACTCTTAAAATCTCCTCCGCTTTTTCGATGGGGAAGCTTTTAAGTTTTTCAACTCTCTTTTTGTTGAGTACATTGAGTGAAAAAATCTCATTAAATGTTGAGCCATAAATCTCATAGGGATTCCACTCGAAATATGTGACCAAATCAAGACACGATGCCCCAGCACCAAGCCCTAAAGACAGCCACACCCAATATAAATCGTAGTTCATTTTACCAATTCCCACATAGTTATTGATGCAGCCGCTGCGGCGTTAAGTGATTCTGCTCTGCCTGACATTTTTATTGTGATTTTCTCATCACACAAGTCAATAATTTCTTGTGACACCCCATTGCCCTCATTACCGATTATGCAAATTGCACCCTTTGAAAAATCGACTTTTGTAATGTCTGTGGCATCTCTGTTAGGAACAGTTGCAAAAGTGTTTATTCCCATTTTTTTGCATTTTTCTATTTCTTTTTCAAGGCTTTCACAAACCTTTACAGGCAAACGGATAAGCGCTCCCATTGAAGCTCTCAAAGCCTTTGGATTATAAATATCACAACCACCAAAAATTATCAATCCATCAATACCAAAAGCCTCGGCTGTGCGAGAAATTGCACCCAAGTTATCGGGATTTTGAACAGTATCAAGAGCAATATATTTTTTGCCACTTTCATAGTCAAAATCATTTGTGCTCATTTTTGCAACACAAACCACACCCTGTGGAGTTACTGTGTCGCTTATTGTCTTTAACACATCATTTGACACAAGGTAAAAATTATCGCAATTTTCTTGCACCAAAGCAATGTCTTCGCTGTATTTTTCCATACAGTTTTCTGTGCAGAAAGCGTTAGTGATTTTGCACCCACTCTTTATGGCATCACAACAGAGACGGACACCTTCAAGCACGAAAAGTCCGTTATTTTTACGCTCTTTTGATGATGTTAAAAGAGACTTGGTTTCTTTAATTTTCGGATTATTTTTAGCAGTTATTACAATATTCATCATATTTCAAAAAACGCAAAAACCACGCGCGAGGGAAATCCTCATGCGTGGTTAATTCTCTTATTTAAGAGCTTCTTTAGCTTTTTCTGTGAGAGCTGTGAAAGCTGCTGGGTCAGCGATTGCAATCTCTGAAAGCATCTTTCTGTTAAGGTCAATACCAGCTTTTTTAAGACCGTTGATGAATGTTGAGTAGTTCATACCGTTCATCTTGCAAGCAGCGGAAATTCTTGTAATCCAGAGCTTTCTGAAATCACGTTTCTTCTGCTTTCTTCCGATATATGCATAGTTGCCGCTCTTCATAACAGCCTGCTTTGCAGTTCTGAAAAGCTTGCTCTTTGAACCATAGTAGCCCTTAGCGAGCTTTAATACTTTATTTCTTCTTTTGCGAGTCATCATCGCACCTTTAATACGTGCCATTTCTCTTTACCTCCGATTGAATAGATACATTTACGATAATTATTTGTAAGGAATAAGACGCTTAATCTGTGCTGTATTTGTCTTATCAGCAACAGCTGTCTTGCGAAGACCTCTTTTTCTCTTTGTGCTCTTCTTTGTCAAGATGTGTGACTTGTTAGCGTGTGCTCTGATGGGCTTGCCATTCTTTGAAAGCTTAAATCTTTTCTTAGCTCCGCTATGTGTTTTAATCTTTGGCATAATAATATCCTCCTAATATAAAATCCTTATTTATTTCGCTGACTTGGGAGACATAAACATAAGCATCTGTCTGCCCTCAAGCTTTGCAGGCTTATCAACTGTTCCGATTTCTGAAACTGCCTCAGCAAAACGCTCCATAATTCCGTTACCTAAATGTGCGTGAGCCATTTCACGACCTCTGAAACGGATTGAAACCTTTACCTTGTTACCTGATTTCAAGAACTTAATTGCGTGATTTACCTTTGTATCAAAGTCATGAGTATCAATGTTAACAGAAAGGCGGATTTCTTTAGTTTCAACAACCTTCTGATTTTTCTTTGCTTCTTTTTCTTTCTTTGCCTTGTCAAAGCGATATTTGCCGTAGTCCATAATCTTACATACGGGTGGTTGTGCATTTGGGGCAATCTTTACAAGGTCAAGGCTACGCTTTTCTGCGTGTTTAAGAGCGTCTTTACTGGACATAATGCCAAGCTGCTCGCCGTCATCAGTGATAACTCTGACTTCCTTGTCGCGAATTTCTTCATTGATTTGCAATTCTTTGGTACTGATAAATAAACACCTCTTTAGCGAAATTTTAAAATAAAAAGTGGACAGAGAAATTCTGCCCACTACAATACAAACTAATAAATAGAAAATGTATTGACCATTCAGCTTAATTACCGAAAGGTGAGAACAAAATTTACTGCTCTGCTTTATTTTGCTCGTTTATTATAACACAAATTATGCGTTTGTCAACAATAATTTTAAAATAATTAATGCAAAATGCAAAACGAAGAGCCTGCGACGCTAATTGAATGAATTACCAATATTATTGAACGTTCCTTGTAGGGTCGGGTCTCTGTGCCCGACCGCAAAGAACAATTCACGAATCGCCCGCGAAATAGCCCCCTCCGACGTCAGAGGGGGCATATTTTGTGCTTAATCTTTATTCTTCTTTTTTCTTCTTAATTACAACGCCTGCTGTAATTACGCCTGCACCGATAAGAGCTGCGGCAGCAACTATTGGCGCCGTTGATTTTACGGCATTAATATTTGTAACTTCAGTTACTCCTGAAGCTTCACAAATAATCTTAGTAATCATTTCTCCACCTTTACCGATTACATCTTTAATCTTAGCTGGATTAATATTAAATGTAACCATCTTAGGAGCATATTTAGAAACTTCTTTACGAGGTTCTTTAATTTGTTTTTTGATTACTTTTAAGATTTCTAATCTTGCTTTTTTAGCTTGAGCTAATGCTTCTTTTAAGATTTGTTCATTAATACCACTTATTTTAATATCCATTTGAAGTGCTGTGATACCTTTTTCTGTACCAGCTACTTTAAAGTCCATATCACCTAAGTGATCTTCCATACCTTGAATATCTGTTAGGATTGTATATTTATCTTCATGAGTTATAAGACCCATAGCAATACCAGCAACTGGAGCTTTAATTGGAACACCTGCTGCCATTAGAGACATACATCCAGCACAAATACTTGCTTGTGAAGATGATCCGTTAGATTCAAGAATTTCTGATACAACACGAATTGTATATGGGAATTCTTCTTCTGATGGGATAACTTGAGCTAATGCTTTTTCTCCTAAAGCTCCGTGTCCAATTTCACGACGTCCTGGTGCACCGTATCTTCCTGTTTCTCCAACTGAGAATTGTGGGAAGTTGTAATGAAGCATGAATCTCTTTTGATCTTCCATGCTTAATCCATCAATTACTTGATGTTCATTTAAAGCACCTAATGTAGTGATTGATAAAGCTTGTGTTTGACCACGTGTAAATAATGCTGAACCATGAGTTCTTGGTAATAAATCAATATCTGTAGATAATGGTCTTATTTCATCCATTTCACGTCCGTCTGCACGAATCTTTTCTTTTACAACGATATTTCTAAATAATTCATATTCAATGTCACTTAAAACCATATTAACTTTTACTAATAATTCTTTAAGTTCCATTTCTTTCATTGAATCTTCGTTTTCAGTTGTATATAATTCAATAATTTCTTCTTTTAAATTATCAATTGCTGCGTATTTTTCTAATTTATCTTTAATACGTAAAGCTTGATCCATTCTATCAGTTGCTAATTCTTTAATTCTAGCTATTAAATCTTCTTCTGGAACTAATGTTTCGTATTCCATTTTTTCAGTTCCAATTTCAGCAATAATTTGTTCTTGGAATGCTATTAATTCTTTAACAGCTTCATGTCCAAACATTAATGCTTCTAACATAACTTCTTCTGAAACTTGTTTAGCACTTGATTCTACCATGTTGATAGCTTCTTTAGTTCCTGCAACTGTTAATTCTAATTCAGATTTTTCTAATTCTTCTGGTGTTGGATTAATAATAAATTCTCCATCTACTCTACCAACTTTAACTCCAGCGATTGGTCCATTAAATGGAATCTTAGAAATAGATACTGCTAAAGATGAAGCTAACATTGCAGTTAATTCAGGAGAACAATCTTGAT
>CALBNX010000020.1 GCA_937896885.1 uncultured Clostridia bacterium | reverse complement strand
CTCAAGGGTAATATTGTTGATGACTTCGGTGCAGCAATGACCAAGGGCAACGCTCAGCCTCTTCTTAAGCTTTCAGCTATCCTTAGCAAGCTCTTCGAACATTTGGTATTAATTCTTGGTGCTAAGGTTGACGGTTATGCTCTTAACCTTGAGCACGTTTACACAGACCTCAGAGAAGTTCTTAACGGTGACTTCTCAGCACTTGCAGTAGGTCTTCAGAGAGATACAACTGCAGATTCATCTGCAAACATGACTCTTTATGAAGCAATTGCACAGCTCCTTATCGACCTCTTCGGTGGTCTCGGTATGGAAGACCAGAGCTCATGGAACAGTCTCAAAGGCTTGTTCACAACAGCTCTTGGCACAACAGCTCCTCTCAACAAGCTTGTTGGTACAAATGCTGACCTTGCAAAGCTTGCAAGATACTTTGTTGAGTGTCTTTGCGGTGCAAGAGAGCGTTGGGTTGACGATGCTCTTATCTTCATCGCAATGCTTCTCGGCTATGAATCACCCCTTTCAATGTCAGATATTAATGTTGAAGGTGTTGAAGCTGGTTACACAGGTTCAGAAGAGAACACAGTTTCATTCACCTTTGGCTTCACAACAAAGGGTGTTAAGACATACTTTAACAACGGTCGTTATAGAACAAATAATGGTGCTCTTGAAAACCAGACAACCGGTTTCGACGGCGACTACTCATTGAGATTTATTGACGCTGAAGTTGTAAACGCAGCAGGTGACCGAAAGGGTTACACGAAGTGGGGCGACAACGGCTATGTCATGGCAGCAAACACATCAGCAAGTGATTCAGTTACAATTACTGGTATTACTGAAAAAATTGAAACATGGACACTTAAGGTACAATATACAATTATTTATCCAGACGGTTCAGAAAGTGATCCTATTTTCTATACCAACTCATTTGCAGTTACAACAAAGCAGAATGACGCACTTTCAGTTACTAATGCTAATAAAGTAACACTCGAACCTGACACAACAGACTGGATGTCATCATATGGTGAAACATGTGCTTCAGACTATTATGTAACAGCACTTCATGGTAAGTGGATTATCAACTGGAAAAACATTTACATTAACGAAAATGAAGAGTTGAAAAAGGCTGAAACACCTGTGCTTTCAATTACAGATAATTCATACGAATATTTGCAGAAAGCGGCAGATGGTGTTACTAAACCAGTCTTTGAAAACAGTGTTCACTCATGGGCAAAAATCTGGGTTAATGGTTATGGTTATTACAAAGACAATGGCAATGGCACATGGTCAATTTGCTCAGATGACCAGTTGGCAAATCTTTCAACTAACTTGAACTCAGTTTCACCTGTTTATCTTAACGGTAGTACAACATCACTTTCCAATGATGATATTCAGGGCCTTTGGTTCAAGTGGTATGGTAACAAAGTTAACCCAACAATTAATAACCTTACTCCTGTTCCTTATGGCACAGCTTACAACCAGACTTCACCTTATCAGCAGATTTGGCTTGTTGAATCAGCAACAGGTCGTGGCGAATTTGAAGCTGACTTCACAACTTATGGTTCATCACTTAAACTTTCTGTTACTGGTGACGCATCAAATAAAAATGGTGAAGCTTATGCTACTGAGGTAGATGAATTAGACGTTAATACAATTAATCCTTATATTGTTCTTTACAACTCATATGGTCTTGAAGCTAAGTTGAAAGACGCTCTTAAGGTTAACGCAGAAAACTATGACACAACAGCAGCTGAATGGTTAGCATTCCAGGCAGCAATTGAAAACGCACAGGAACAGTTGTTCGGTGAGTGGGTTGCTGCAAACTTCGCAAATAACCATAAGACAGCAGAAGCTTATCCGTACACAGATGAAGATGGCAATGCAGCAACTCTTGAAGCAGGTTCATCAACATTCCAGCTCGCAGGCATCAAGCTTGACGAAGCAATGGCAGACCTTGAAAAATGCAAGGTAGACGATGCTGAAGGTTCAGCAGGTGCAGGCGAATTCAACGAAAGAGATTACTCACCTTCTGATATAGAACATCCTCTTAACGGTATCTATAAAGAGCTTATGGCAATGGACGCAAAGGGCTACAAGAACCATGAATATGTTCTTTACAGATGGTTCAAGTTCAGCGACCTTCGTGAAAGCATCAGATACGTAATCAATGCAGCAACTCGTCCTGAAGATGCTCAGAATACACTTGTTGGTGTACCTCTTGACAACGAAGGTATCGATGGCGTAGTTAATGCAGTTTCTGACGCGGAAATTAAGGAAGTAATTGCAGGTATGGTAGCTGCACCTACTCAGGAAGCTATTGACGCTGCTAACGATGCAATCAATGCTTGGTTAGCACTTCCTCTCAACTATAGCCTTGATGCACTCAACACTAAGGTTGGTGATATGAAGACTACAGAAGCAAGACTTATCAGTAAGTATGATTCTAATGAAGAGTACTATCTTGATAAAGCACTTTCAGACTACGGCAACGTAGCAGCTGACGGTTGGTCAGCAGGCTCATATGCTAACTATGTAGCTAAGAGAGCAGAAGCTCAGGCAGTTGCAACTAAGGCTGACAGCAACACAGCAACTCAGTATGAGATTCACTCTGCAAGATACGAGTTCCTTGTAGCATACAACGCACTTGTTCGTGCAGCAGACGAAGTTGATATGTCAGCTCTTAAAGAAACAAATGCTCTTTCAGAGGATATCCTTGCTAAGCTTGGCACTGATGAAGAGTACGCACTCAAGGCTGAATATGTAGCTCAGTTCGACAGCTATGAAGAAGCTAAGAAGGCTGCATATGAAGAACTCGTTATGAGAGCAGGTTACTCTGTACCTTATGATGAGGCAGAATATATCGTTGGTGGCGAATACACAGCAGAATTTGCTCTTAAGAACGAAGGTATGTACACCGCAGTTAAGAAGCAGAACTGGGTAAACGAAATCAACACAAACCTTGCTAATGTTAACGCATACTTCGTAACAGAAGCAGCAATCCCAACACTCGCAGTAAAAGATGGATTTGACAGTGTAATCATCGACACATATGCAGATGCATTCTTTGGCTTCGAGTCAGGCATCACAGGTGTAATTTATGGTATTGAAACACTTGGTTATGCAACAGGTTTCGAAACATTCTATGCACTTGCAGATGTATTGACAACAACAGAAGGTGACGAATACCTTCAGATTACAGCATCAGACGATGTTGAAGGATATGAATCAACAGGTTCACTCATCGAAGTTATCGATGCTGACGGAAATGTCCTTGAGACATATTACTTTGTATACTTTGGCGATATGAACGGTGACGGATATATCGACAACGTTGACGCAACAGCAGCAGAAACATATGCACTTACTGAGGAAGCAGAATCAGTATATGCAATGCTTGCTGGTGACTCAAACGGCGATACCTTTACAGATAACGTTGACGCAACAGCTATTGCAACTGCTGCATTGAATGAAGACGGTTATCCTGTACAGGAAGATATCGCAGCTCTCTATTGGGAAACAATTCTTCCCGAATATGAGATGATGTAAGATTTATTTACAATTTTAGGAGGTAAAGACGATGCAGAACTTTAAAAAGTGCATCTCTGTATTGCTCGCAGTAGTAATGTTAGCTTCTATCTTTGCTTTCGGCTCAAGTGCAGGTGTTCCTGCACTTGACAGCTCAGCTTCACAGAACATCGGTATGAAACTTGAAGTTGAACATGCTGACGGAACAGCCGCTACAACAGTTGAGGCTGGTGAAACCATTACTGTTAAGGTATATGTAACAGCAAAAGATGCAGCTGCAAGAATTTACGGCGGTGCAATCACAATGTTCTGGAATTCAGATGTTTACACATTCGTAAGCAGAGAATTCGGTCTTGACAGTGTTGACGAAGCTTCACTTTACACAGTAAACAATACTGCAGCAGCTTATACAAACACGGTTAAAAAATTAACAGCAGAAGAGCTCACATACGGCTGGAATATTGCTGGTAACTTCCAGGTTAAGAATGTAGCAGGTACAACTAATACTAATGCTTCATTAATTCAGGAAAACGCAGCAACACCTTTCTTGACAGTTAAGTTGACAGTTAATAACGGCGTTGCTGATGGTACAGTTTCACCTATTGGTATTCCTTCAGCTTCAGTTTGTCCTGCAACACGTAAGTATTATACTTATATCCAGACTTATACAGCTGCTTCTTCAACAATTACTCAGAATAAGAGTGCAGACTTGTATGTGTTTGATACAGTAGAAACAGACCTTGTAGTTGGCAAATTGGCAGCTCCTGAAGTAGCACTCAAGTTCTCAGACGTTAAGAACCAGATTAGATTTGACAAGACAGCTGACGGCAAATATGCAAACACATTTGACGGCAGAATGATCGTTTCAATCGACAATCTTGAAGAAGTTCTTGGTTGCAAGCCAACAACAGCAGATGATATTAAGGCAATTAAGAAAATCGGTTTCCTCTATGCTAAGAATGGTGCAATCACTGAAGCAGAAGCTTTGACACAGGTTAAGACAGCAACAGCTGCAAACAATTATACAGTTACAAATGAAGCTCCATATTCTGCTAATGTAACCGGTGGCGGATATATCTCAACTGGTTTCACAGATAAAGCTAATAATCCTGTAGCTTATGCTGTAACTGGTATCATCCACAACATTCCTGATGCTGATAATGCAACAGCTGTTTCAGGTGCTGTTTATGCAATCTATGATTCAAACGGCGACGGCGTTGATGAGTACACAGTTTATGTTCTTAACGGTGGTGCTACATTCACTTTCGAAAGTTTATATACAACATATGAAAGTTCTATTCCTCCCAGAGCATAAGCTGACAGGAGATATTTAACAAAATGAATTGCTATATAAATTTTTTGAAAGGAGCTAGAACAGCTATGAAATTTGAATATGTAACACCCGATTTCGATGTTACTGTATACGAAATCGAAGACGTAATCACTGTTTCTGGTTTCGGTGGAAATACTGGTGACGACAGCTGGCACGGTTAATCCCGTATCCAGACAGTGACTAATAAAGAATAATCTTTCCCCCCGTTGGTTAACTCCAACGGGGGTTTTTTGAATGTAGAATTAATTTATGTGTTTTTTCCTTCCTCTGACGAGGGACGGAAAGGGAAAATGCGTAGGGACAGAACTCCTGTTATGTCCACAAAAAATCTATACATTATTACGGACAGACAAGGATGTCTGTCCCTACAAAATTAGACTTTACTTTAGATTAGAATTGGTCATCGTCCCATATAAATTCGGTGGTGTAAATGAAAATACTGAATTACACAACTCAGCAAAATCAACACTCAAACCTTGTAGGGTCGGGCCTCTGTACCCGACCGCATGTAATTTGCCCCAACAATCTCTCCCTCAGTCTCACTGCGTTCGACAGCTCCCTCGTCAGAGGGAGCATTTAAAAGTTGTAGCACCTTCACTTTTTATTTTGCACTTGAAAGGTCTGCCGTCTGTACGTGTTAAATACAATTCTTTTTGCGGACAGAACGGGAGTTCTGTCCCTACGCGTGTTCGCCCCTATATATTTTGATTACCGATTTTGGTGTTATAATAATATAAATTTAACATTCAAAACAAAAAAACAATTTTGCACTTTGCACTTTGCGTTTTGTATTTAAAATGTCTACCGTCAGCATATTGACAACAAATAATAATTAATGATAAAATTAATATGTAGATTATTTTGCTCGAGGACGGATTTGTATGAATAAAACAAAAAAAATCATAAGCATAGTTCTTGCGTTGGTCCTTGTTGCAAGCATTGGCGCAATAATGCTTATTTCAAATGCGGGTGACAACGACCCCACAACTTCTGTTGCTGTTACAGTAGATAAAACCGAGCTCAAAGCAGGCGAATCTGCAACTGTAACGGTGAAAGCGACAACAAATTATGCTGTCGGCACAATGTCAATTCCTGTTTTTTATGATAAAACACTTGTTTCCGTGAGTAACGGCACAGTAGCTCTTGCAGAATACGAGACAAAGAACGTTACAACAGATTTAACTGCGGTAGACACGTCAAAAATCTATGATAACACCAATATTGACAATGAAAAATTTGGTTTTGTTCTCGCAAGCTACATAGCAGGTGCAAATTCAACCGTTCAGACAATGCTTGAAGACGATGTTGTACTTACATTTAAGATTACCGCAAAAGCAGATGTGAGTGGCACGGCGGCAGTTAAGGTTATAACTGAATCTGCAAAGACAACAAATAATATTGCGGGTATGCTCTACTTCGGTAAACAACCCGACGGCAATACAATTGACGCAATCCCCGAAAATATTGAGGGAATTAATGTTAACAATGCAAGCGCGAGTGTGAATATAGGAAACGGAACACCAACACTCGCAGTAAAAGATGGATTTGACAGTGTAATCATCGACACATATGCAG
>CALBNX010000019.1 GCA_937896885.1 uncultured Clostridia bacterium | reverse complement strand
CTGGATTGCATAAATAAAAAAGAGCAGGTGTAAAAACCTGCTCTTTTTGTTGTCAGATTTGAATTTATTGGAGAGATTTAAAACAATGTAGGGCGGGAGCTTGCTCCCGCCGAACCTGATTATCCTATGCACTTCAAACGGCGGGAGCAAGCCCTACGCTTATCATATTAACTATCCCGATAAACCTTAATTTGTTAAAGTGTTTTAATTGACAAAACTTTTAAAAAAGTCTATACTACATCTATAATGGATAACTTTTGACTATTTGAATGGAGAAATGATATGAACATAAAATTTTCTGCGCCTTGTCTCTTGGGACTTGAAGGTCTTGTGGCACAGGAATTAAAGGATATGGATGCTTTAAATGTTGAGGCGAAAAACGGCAGAGTTGATTTTGAAGGTGATGAGAGTATTCTTGTCCGTGCAAATATATGCTCACGATATAGCGAGCGCATTTTAATCCGTATGGGTGAATTTACTGCAGTAACATTTGAACAACTTTTTCAGGGTGTTAAGAAACTGCCTTGGGAAGAGTGGATAGGTCAATATGATGAATTCCCTGTTAAAGGACATTCGCTTAACTCAAAACTGTTTTCTGTAAGTGACTGTCAAGCAATCATTAAAAAAGCTATTGTTGAAAGACTTAAAGAGAAATACAGAATTTCTTGGTTTGAAGAAACTGGGACAAAATATCAAATTCAGTTTTCAATTATGAAAGATGTTGTTACTGTATTTATTGACACATCGGGTGCAGGACTTCACAAACGTGGATATCGTCCTGTAGCAAATGCGGCACCAATCAAAGAAACTCTTGCAGCATCAATGGCAGAGCTTGCACGACTTCGTCACTATCACACTCTTTATGATGTATGCTGTGGCTCGGGTACAATTCTCATTGAGGGTGCTATGAAAGCTCTTAATATTGCTCCAGGTCTTCGTCGTTCATTTGCTTGTGAAAGATTCCAGAATATTGATTCTTCTGTTTGGCAACAAGAGAGAAACAGAGCAACTGACTTGGTAGTCCGTGATGCTGATTTTATGGCTTATGGTTCAGATATTGATTTTCACGCTCTTGAAGTGGCAAAAGAAAATGCACGTCGAGCAGGCGTATCAATGAAAATTGACTTGTCAAAGAGAGATTTAAAAGATTTCGTTCGCAAAAGTGAAAAAGGTACAGTTATTTGTAACCCACCTTATGGCGAGAGAATGCTCGATATAAGAGCGGCAGAAGATATTTATCGCACAATGGGTAAAATCTTTACTCAAGAAAAAGGTTGGGCATACTATATTATCAGTCCGGATGAAACCTTTGAAAAATGCTTTGGCAGAAAAGCTGACAAACGAAGAAAACTTTATAATGGTATGATTAAATGCCAATTGTATATGTATTATAAATAAGGTGATTTTGTGAAACACATTTTTATTGTGAATCCCGTAGCAGGAAAGGGCAAGGTAGTTAATGCTTATATCGCAACAATTGAAAATTATATCAAAGAAAATAACCTTGATGCAGAAATCTATGTAACAAAAGCAAGCCGTGATGGTATGCGCTTTGTTGAAGAAAAAGCAAAAACAGGTGAAGAAATCCGCTTCTATTCCTGTGGCGGTGACGGAACTCTTTATGAGGTTGTTAATGGATGTTATAAATACCCTAACTGTCAGGTTGCGAATATTCCTTTGGGTTCAGGCAACGATTTTTGTAGATTGTTCGGCAAAAACATAAATCTCGATGACCATGTGAACGGAATACCAATGAAACTTGACCTTATTGAAACAGACGGTGCAGTTGCTATCAACGAATGTGCAATGGGGCTTGATTCTGAAATCTGCATAAGACAGATTTCTTATAAAAAACTCCCAGGTGTAAATGGTGAATTGGCATACACACTTGCTGCTCTCGGTTGTATCGCAAAAGGTAAAACAAAAAATCAATTTAAAATCACCATTGATGATAATGAAGTCTTTGAAGATGATTATCTTTTCTGCTATATCGGTAACTCCCGTTGGTATGGCGGCGGATACAAAGCAGCACCAAACGCAATGCCAAATGACGGACTCATCGATTGTGTTATGGTGAAAAGTGACAGAAGTCCAATAAAACTTTTGCCACTTATCAGCGTTTATAAAAACGGTGAGCATTTAGACCTTGATATTACAACTTTCCGTCATTGCAAAAAAGTTAAAATTGAGAGTAAAAACCCAGCGGCAGTCAATGTTGACGGTGAATGTGCTTATGTAACTGAAAGAGAATTCAAACTTTTAGAAAGTGCAATTACATTTGTTGTGCCAAAAAATTCAGAATTTTTGAATATGTAAAAAAGAAAAAGGACTATCAATATTGATAGTCCTTTTTTGGAGCTGCTAACCGGACTCGAACCGGTGACCTCGTCCTTACCAAGGACGTGCTCTACCACCTGAGCCATAGCAGCATATCTCAAGCGCAAGTGTAATTATACAGTTGTTTATTGGGTTTGTCAAGGAAAACGCAAACGTTTTCTTTGACACACTATACAAAAAAATAATTTAAATTTAGTCCTTTTACATATTTCTATTTTAATTAAGATATAGTATAATTAGTGTGTCTAATTTTGGATTAATTCCAGGAGGAAAAATTATGAGTAACAAAACAGAACTTTTCTGTGAGAAAAACGGTAAACTTCACACATGGCATACCATACTTACAGGTTTCGCTTTTCTCACAACTTCAATCGCATGGGCAATTTATGACCCATACATCACAAAGATTCTTAACAGATTGCTTACAGAATCAGTTTTCATTACAAATCTCAGTACAAAGTTAAACGAAGCATTCCCAGTTCTTGCAGAATTTGCAAAAACACAGGGTCAGGACGTTAACACAGCAGGTGGTGGAATTACACTTGTTCCACTTTTCATCGGTGTTATTATGACATTCGACAACATTTTCGGTGTTATCTTCCAGCCAACATTCGGCAAACTTTCAGACCGTTGCCGTTCAAAGCTTGGCAAGCGTCGTCCTTTCATTGTTTATGGTGCTCCAATTTCAGCAGTTCTCTTTGCTCTCATTCCTTGGGTTGCATTGAAGTCAACTCTCCCTGTAACAATGTTATTTATCATCCTTTTCGTTTTCTCAATGTCACTTTGGCGTGCTCCTGCAGTTGCTTTGATGCCTGCACTCACACCACCACACCTTCGCTCAGAAGGTAACGCTATCATCAACCTTATGGGCGGCGTTGGTTCAGTTCTTGGTATGGTAGCGGGTGCTCTTGTAAGTGCTATCTATCTTCTTGTAACCGGTGTTAAGGTTACTGCTGAAAATGAACAGCAGACAAGTTTCCCTTATGTGTTCCTTTTAGGCGCAGCTGTTATGGTTATTGGTATGCTTGTTGTTCGTGTGTTTGTTCACGAGCCATCAAGCCTTGAAGAAGTCGCTGCAAATAATCAGGCAGCAGATGAAAAAGCAGCTAAAAAGGCTGAAAAAGCTGCAAGAAAAGCAGAAAAACTTTCAAAGGGCGAAAGAAAGAGCCTTATCTTTATGCTCGGTGGTTTGTTCTTCCTTTTCTGTGGTACAAACGCTATTACAACATTCTTCGCGCTCTTTGCACAGGAAGTTCTTGGTAAGAACACTGGTGAAGCAACAATTATGACAACATTGTTTGCTATTTGCTCTGCAGTGGCAGCTATCCCTGCTGGTAAAATGGGTAAAAAGATTGGCCGCAAAAAGACAATTCTTATTGGTCTTGTAGTATTTATGGCTGTGTTCCTTCTCTATGTTGTAACAGGTAGTATGACAGTTATCTGGCTTGCACTCATTCTTGGCGGTGCCGCTAACATGTTCATTACAGTTAACACATTACCACTTGTTCTTGAAATCGGTGGTATCGATAAGGTTGGTACATTCACAGGTTACTACTACACAGCAACATTCTCAGCACAGATTGCTTCTCCAATCGTTTACGGTATTGTTCGTATGTTCTCAGGCACATACTTGTCACTCTTCGTTTATAGCCCAATTATGTTTATCTTGAGTATCGCTTGTATTCTCTTTGTTAAACACGGCGAAGCAATTCCACAAGAAATTGTTGATAAAATTGAAGAAGAAAACGCAGATTAATCAAAAAAATTACCCACCTCGAGTAATCGGGGTGGGATTTTTTTATGTCGGCATTATACTTGAAAAAGTAAAACTTGTGCGTACGATAATTGCTTGGCAGGTTGAGTCATAGTCAGCCTCATTGCAAACTGCTTTCGTAATTGGAAGCTTTTCTGTATACAACAAAAAGATTGCTATTCTATCAAAAATCTTGTGACCTTCATTACCGCCCTTTGAATATGGCAGATAGATATCTGTGCTTAACGTTAAAGTTATTGGTCTGCTGTCAATATTAATAACTTCGCCTGTATCAAGAGTGGTAGTTTGTCTATCTCCAATTTCACAGTTTTTAATTGAAATGGCTACAATAGGTTTTTCAAGGGGAGTTGGTTTAATTTCGTTTTCATAAGCGACAACAAAATTAAGGTCGCTGAATTGACTGTCCGCACTAAGACGACTAACCATTTCTTGTGCTGAATTTCCACTAATTTGCATTTTCTACCTCCGTTGTTTTTCTGATAATTGCCCAGATATAGACAATTTCATTTTTGAATGTTACTTTTTCTGCTCGTTCAATCATATAGGAATTGTTGTTTGAATCAAAGATTCTATATGATGCATCAAGAGTTGTAAGGTCGTGATTTTTAGGGCCCATATAGAGATAAACATCTTGTGGGTTTCTTCCAATAGGTGTAAAATCACCCGTCATATAAAGCTTGTTCTTATATCGAAGTGGTTGGATAAAAGCGTTAAAAACAGGTGAATTCCAATTGGTGTTGTTTTTAAGATAAACTGACATACCGAAATTTTGGATAATTTTATCTATACTCAAACTTCCACCGCCTCGAATACAAAATCAATATCAGTAAGATATGGTGCGGCCGAAACCAAAGCTTCATCTTTAAATTTGGATGCGTTTTCAATCTTTGATTGACGATTTTGTGTAACTGTTATGTCACCAGCTTTGAAAGATGAAAAATCATCAGCAGTACCATTTACAAGCAAAAAATTATAAAGCGCAACACCAGCGCAAGCCATAATTACTGCCGTGTTTTCAGCAAAGCTTTCACTTTTTAATCTTTGAGATAACTGGTTGCAAGCAACCAAACAATAAGGTTCAATTTTCTCCATTTCATCTTCTGCAATTATTCTTAAAGAAGAAATGGTTTCTAAAACTGTAAGTGTGTTTATCAAGGCACTCACTCCTTTTTATGTAAGTGAGATACCAAATGATGCATCTTTAAAGATTTTCGCGAAACCTGTAATTTGAGAAATTGTTGCACGTTCAAGCTGACGGTCGATAAGTTTGTCATATTCTGTTTGAACTCCACCGGCAGTAACCATTTCGATAGCATAATTTTTATCAATGCCAATGATGTCTGATTCAATAGAATCTGTAATTATTACGTTTGCACCGAGAGGGGTAATCATTGTGCCTGTACCGTGGAAATTGAAACCAGCATGTGAATCTTTGAACTCAGGAATTGAAAAAAGAGCTGAAATACTTGCTCGTGGGAAGATGATTGTGTTCATTTCATAAGGTGACAATGTGTTCCAAAGATTGACAAAATCGGCATAAGTTAATGTATCAGGATTGATAAGAGATAACGAAGAGAGTGTGTTATCGTTATTATCACCATTGATGAGAGTAGAAATGGCAGAATCAAACTGTGAACGCGCGATGTGGGCGCCGATTTGACGAAGAGTGACTGTGAAAAGGTCAAGTTTTTGAAAACGGATAGCCTCATAAGATGCCACCAACATTCTGCCGTGTTTTTTGAGAGAAACAAGATTCTCTTGAGTGCGGATAACTGTTTCAGGAATGGTGGCACCTTCTGCTACTTCTAAAAGTGTTTTTTCTGTGTCTGTAGGCACAGAATGAATTGTTCTGTAATCAAGACCGTTGATGTTAGTTTTTGTTGCAATGATTTTGTCAACAGTGTTTGAGTTTTCAATACCCTGACGAACAGCGCGAGCAATATATTCAGGGAAAAGTGCTGCGGAATCTGTTGTTGCAAAGAATTTTTCGATAGGGTCACTGTTTGCTCCCTTGATTTTAATATCAAAACGCTTCAACTGGCGTTCAAATGCGTCAAGACCTTCAAGTGAAGTGCCTTTATAGTTTTCTGATGGGTCAATGCTTTCAAGTTCGTTGAGAAAGCCTTTAGATGTGTGATAAAGTCCTTTATCAAGTTTAATTGTTTCAAAATTAGCCATTATAAAACCTCCTTAAAATTTAAACTGACTGTTTTGTTTGTTTTCTGGTTTTTCTTCTGTATAGAACTGTGATGTTGGAACAACCTTTGCACTTTCTTTTTTGAGTGCTTTGCAAAGATTTTCAAGTTCGCTGGAAGAAAGAGTATTGACGATTTCGTCAACACATTCCTGATTTAATGAAGGCAATGCGAGGGCAAATCCCTTTTTTGCCTTTTCTTCAAGAGAGATACGGTATTTTGCACCGTCTGCACTCTTTGCTTCAAGAGAATCAATATATTCTGAAAGCTTTTTGAGTTCAGCGTTTTTCAAAGTTACCTGATTCTCTTCTTTGATTGATTTTAAAATATTTTCCATATTTCTCTCCTTGTCATAGGACTTTGTAACTCCTGCTTTTCTTTGAGCAGGGACAGCCACAAAAGACCATTCATAAGCATCCGTGATGCCATCAATTGTTTTAACACATCTTTTTCCGTTGTATTTTCGACCAGCAATGTGATTGCAATGTGATTCACCACAGATTGAACAAACTCTTGCAGACGAAGAACAACTGATGCTGACTTCTTTTTTGATTCCACTTTCAATATCTTGGATAAGGGCATCATTTTTATTACTGCGAATGGTATAACACCACGCTTTAAGATAGGTGTAAGGCTTGCCATCAACGGTCTTCTTTGAAGAATCTGTAATAAGCTTTGTTTTATAAGTTCTGCAAGACTGGTCTTCGCTTTTCATACTGTGATTTAAAATACCTGTTTTGCCAACAAAAAGTTTTTCAAGTGTTTTGAGTGACTCTTCGCTGAAGCGTTCAAAGTCACGGTCAATATCGTTGTCGCAAAGAATCACACTAAAAGAGAAAATTTCGTCTTTTGAGAGTTCACGAAGTGCAAAACTATTGATAAGTGTCATATCATCATCACTGATTGCGTTAATTGTATTTGCAGATGAGTGATTTTTCTTAATCATCACGTTCACCTCCCGAGATTAAAGTTTGTGCCTGAGCATTATAGAGATTTGCTTTTGCAAGTTCCACCGAGTCCTGAAGAGTAACTTCATCCCAGATAACACTGACACCACTACTGTTGCCGTGGAGTCTAAGATAAAGAGAACAGATTTTCTCAATAACGGGCGTTAAAATGCGACGATAAGCATCGATTTCCGTTGTTAGAGCGTCTGCTTGTTGTGATGACATTCTCTCGGTTGTTGACCACGAAAGTCCCAACATAAAAGGTGGAATAGAAAGCTTTGCAACTATTTGTTCAAGCATCTGTCTTACGGGTATTTCACTGTTGAGTATCTGATTATCAGCACCGATTACCTTAATTTGCACATCGCCGATTGCCACAAAGTCTTTAACCGAACCTGACTCCATAGCACTTGCCCATTCATTTGCGATTTGTTGTGCTCGTTCTTTTGCATAGGCACGGTCGAGCATATCTGAGCCGGGGTTATATGTAACTGCAAAACGAAGATTGCCAGCCTTTTCCCAATTTTGCCCGATAGAGTCATAGATTTTCATAAGAATTGATGACACAAATGGCAGACTTTTAAGAATTGAATTGCCAACAAGTGACCCTGGCTCTGAATTGAGTGTTGAATACATAACCAGTTCCTGATAGGGAACAGGAGCACCATCAAAAGCATCAGGCTTGCAAAGCAAAATCTCATTAAAATTTTTAGGGTTTCTTTTGAGTAAAATATCTCTGATTGGAACATTGTAAAGAGAACTGATATTATAGCCATCGGTGATGATTTCGCCGGCCGCCGTGCCATAAGTGAGAAGTTGTTCAAAATAAAGGTCAATAAATTGATGAAGACCACGACCTGCAACACCTGTGTTGATATTCTTTGCGAAGTCGTCAAGTTGGGATTGATTTCTCTCGTTATTTGATTTTACAGTAAAACCACCTGTCAGACGGACAAGCTTATAAATAGCCGTGTCTATAACAGGTATTGACTCTCGAAGTTTTTTATAAATTTCAGGTTGACAAACTGATGTGGGAAAAGAATTTAAAACATCAAATTGATGGTTTGACCTAACTTGTGGTGTGGTGGTGCAAACTTTTCGATTGCCGATTTTATCAAATATAGACATTGAATACCTCCTTTCAAATAATTAAATTTAATTATCTTCTTTTAACTGATAATGCGAAGAGTGCATCATCAAAAGTTTTTGGAATTGTCGCTACGAAATAACGAATATCATCCATAGCGTGGTCATATTCCTTTTTTGGTGTGTCTTTTACGCTGTTGGGGTCCCAACGATACATCGAGAATTCACGGATTGTATCTTTGCAAGAACTCCCAATTAAAATTTGGTGTGTTTTCAGTTTTTCAGAAACTTTGCGAATACCATCAGCAACATCATTTTTTGCGGGGATAACCCTGAATTTGCCTTCCCGACGGATACACTCAATAAAAGATGCGGCAGAGGGGTCAACTATCACCGCTTCAACTCTTTTGTCACCTGCAAGAGATACTAATTTGTCATAGTATTCTTTGTCAGTCATCTGAAAGCCTTTTGCTTTTGAATCGTGATAGAATTCCTTGATTCTGTACCATATTCCTTTATGAAGTCCCCATAATCCGAAAGATGCGGGATTAACTGTGCCATAGTCACAAGAGATATAATACTTTTCAAAATTTTGTGGCAAAGTGTTTACAATATGCTCTTTTTCGTTAAAAAAGGGATAAACAAGTCCGTCAACTGCTACCCATTTACCCAAAACAAATCTCTCATAAAAAGCACCTGAATAAAGTGACTTGTAACGCTCACAGATTTTTGTGGATAGGGAGGGGTTGTCTTCCATAAGAAAATGAAGATATAAACAATTTTTCTCATGGTGTTTTTTAATCCACTCTTTATAAAACCAGTGATTTGGATTTTCGGGGTTACAATTAAACCAGAATTTTGAACCACTAACAGAGCATCTTGCCATTGCCTGTTCAACAAATGAACGGGGCATAAGGGCAACTTCATCCATTAAGATTCCACAAAGTGTCATTCCTTGAATGAGTGATGCAGAAGATTCGTCTTTTCCACCGAAAAGATAAAATCTGTTAAGGTGCTTTCCATTACCGATTTCTATAATATTCGCAGAGCGTTTCTCTGTAACGGTAAACCCCATATTTTTTAGAATCGGCAAAAGGGGAGTGACCACATTCCTTCGAAGTGACGAGATTGTTTTGCCACAGAGTGCAAATGAAGAATCTGAAAACCTATAGAGACTCCAGAGAATGAACGAAAGGGACATACAAATTGTTTTTCCACTTCGAACAGCACCGTCGCAAATAATGGCGTCGCGAGTTTTGTGGGGGCTTGATTCTGTCCACCAGTTAAGCACGGTGAGTTGTTTTTGTGAAAATCTTTCGAACTTGATATCACTCATTGCTATCACCACTTGCACTGCGTTCAAGAGCCTCATAGAAAGATAATGCAGAAGAATTCAAGTTGCTTTCTGAAAGCTTAGAAAGTTGTTCAAGAGCTTTGAGTCTGTCAAAGAATTTAATTTCCATTCCCTTGCCACTTGTGAATTTAATTTCTGACACATTGAAAAGGTCAAGAGTGTCAGGCGGTGGGGGATTATCACTATTGGCAGAGAGAATGAGTTTCACAGCATCTGAAATTGAGCCGAAAGCAAGGCGAGAAAGTCCTGCTGAAACTAAATTTGAATCAGCTTGATTTTCTTTTTCCAACTCTTTTATTTTGCAGATAATGTGTTTTTTTGACAAAAGATTAATGCCACGATATTCAGGTAAAACCGTGTAACCAGATTTGATTGCGGCTTCTTTGGGGTTTTGAAGTCTTGCATACCATCGGCAAAAATCAAGTTCTTTTTTTGTAAGTTTGTTTTCGTTCATTTTTAGTCTCCTTTCAGAAGACTTTTGAAAAAGCCTTCCATATATAGCGCAAACAAGGCATTTTGTCTCAAGAAACCTGAGACAAAATAGCAAAAACGCCAAATTGTTTACAAAATGTTCACAACTGGCGCTTTTTTAGTGGCTTGACAATATACAATATTAATATATAATAAAATAGTTAACCGATTAATTATAAACCGATTAACTAAAAGTCGAATACTGTTGAAAGAGTGTATAAGATGAAAAATAATGTTGAAAAGGTGAGAGCAAGTTTCAGGGCATATCATTGCAATCACCGAAACATAATTGACAAGAAATTCCGTGAAAACGGAATATATTTTGGTCAACCACCAATTTTAAAATATTTAAGTCAAAATGATAATGCAACACAAAAAGAAATAGCAGATTTTTTGCATATTTCTCCACCATCTGTTGCAACCTCATTAAAAAGAATGGAAGACTCGGGCCTTGTTGTGCGTGTTGCAGATAAAAAAGATGCAAGACGAAAAAACTTAAAACTTACAGAAAAAGGCAAAAAGCTTTCAGAATATGCTGACAATATGTTTTTGAAAATGGACGAAGCAACTTTTTCAGATTTTACAGATGAAGAAATCGAAACACTTATAAAATTCCTTGAAAGAATGAATAAAAATATTGCAGACTTTGGAGAAAGGGGAGAATAGAATGTTTAAACTTTTAAGACACGCAAAAAATTATATAGTTCCAACAATTTTGTCACCAGTTTTAATGATTGGTGAAGTTGTGCTTGAACTTTTAATTCCACTTGTTATGGCAGATATTGTTAACCTTGTTCAGAGTGGAATGACAGAAGATAGTATGAATGTTATTCTTCGTCTTGGTCTTAAAATGCTTCTTCTTGCACTCGGCTCTCTTTTCTGTGGTGCAATGGCTGCTCGAATGGCAGCAGTTGCAGGTATGGGCTTTGGTGCAACATTAAGAGAAGAAATAATGGGTAAAATCCAGAGATTCTCGTTCTCAAACATTGACCATTTTTCAACTGCATCACTTATTACTAGAATCACAACTGATGTAAACTCTGTACAAAATACTTTTGTTATGATGATAAGAATGCTTTTCCGTGCACCTGTTATGTTTGTAGTTGCACTTGTCATTACGATTACAAAGAGTCGTGAGGTTGCAATGCCATTTACAGTTGCATTGCCACTTATAGCAATTATTCTTATAATCTTTGCACCTATTACATTGAATAGATTTAAGAAAATGTTCAAAATGTTTGATGCTTTCAATGCATCAATTCAAGAGAATCTTACTAATGTAAGAGTTGTCAAGGCTTTTGTTCGTTCAGATTTTGAAAAGAAGAAATTCAAGAAGGCAAATGATGACCTTATGAATGCTGCATTGCACGCAGAAAAACTTATGATTTTGGGTATGCCAACATTTACAATTATTATGTATGGCACAATCCTTGCAATTCTCTATGTTGCGGCAAGAGAGATTACACAAGAAACCTTGCTTATCGGCGATTTTTCTGCAATTTTCACTTATATTATGCAGATTTTAATTCACTTCCTTATGATAGTAATGCTTATTGCTCAATTCTTTATGTCACAGGCAAGTGCAAAGAGAATTTTGGAAGTTGTAGAAGAAATACCCGACATCAATGACGATAATGCTACAATTACAGAAGTAAAAGATGGCTCAATCGAATTTAAAAACGTTTCATTTAAATATGCAGGGTCACAGAATAATGTAATCAACAACGCCACATTCAAGATTGAAAGTGGTGAAATGGTTGGTATTATCGGCGCGACAGGTAGTGCTAAAACAAGCCTTGTGCAACTTGTTCCTCGTCTTTATGATGTAACCGACGGCGAATTGCTCGTTGGCGGTGAAAATGTTAAAGATTACAAAATATTTAATCTTCGTGATGCAGTTAGTATGGTGCTTCAGAAGAATGTGCTTTTCTCTGGCACAATTGCAGAAAATCTTCGTTGGGGCAATAAGAACGCAACTGATGAAGAATTAGTTGAGGCTTGTAAAATTGCCGATGCACATTCGTTTGTATCATCATTCCCCAATGGTTATAACACTGATTTGGGACAGGGCGGTGTCAATGTTTCAGGTGGACAGAAACAGCGTCTCTGCATTGCTCGTGCAATTCTTAAAAAGCCAAAAATTCTTATTCTTGATGACTCAACAAGTGCAGTTGATACGTTCACAGACTCAAAAATCCGTAAAGGACTTCGTGAGTGCATTCCAGACACAACAAAAATTATTATCGCGCAAAGAATTTCATCAGTTCAGGATTGTGACAAAATCATTATTCTTGATGAGGGTGGAATAAATGATATAGGCAATCACGAAGAATTGCTTTCACGCAATGAAATCTATCAGGATATTTATAACTCTCAGCAAAAGGGTAGTGACGATTTTGATGTGATGGGAGGTGCGTTATAATGGCAGGACCAATGGGTGGTGGCAGAAGACGTGGACCTCAAGGGCCAGTCAAAAAGCCTAAAAATATGAAAGGTACAATCAAAAGACTTTTAGGTTATATTTTAAGACATAAAGGCTTGTTTTTTGGTATGCTCATTTTTGCAGCAATCAGTTCAATCGCATCAGTTTCAGGTTCATTGTTCATTAAGCCAATTATTGACGATTATCTCACACCAATGATAGGTCAGGAGTTTACAAGTGAACTTGTAGCACCGCTTATTAAAATGATGTGCATTATGGGATGTGTGTTCTTGTTTGGTGCATTGGCTTCTTATGGGCAATCAAAATGCTCTGTATGGCTTACACAACGCACACTCAACACTTTGAGAAAAGACCTTTTTGATTCTATTGCAGATTTGCCAATCAGTTTCTTTGACTCTCGTCCTCACGGCGAGATTATGAGCCGATTCACAAACGACGTTGAAACTCTTCGTATGTTTATCAGTCAAGGCTTAACGCAATTTATTTCGTCTGGCATTATGATTTTAGGTTCATTCTTCATTATGCTTTTCTTAAGTTGGCAGATGACATTAATTGTTTGTGCTATGGTTATCGTAATGGTATTTGTTACAAAAACTCTTGGCAAAAAGAGTGCGTTCTACTTTAAAAAGCAACAGGAACAATTAGGTACAGTTAACGGTTATATTGAAGAAATCATTGAGGGCCAAAAAGTAGTTAAAGTATTTAATCATGAAGAAGAAGTCGCTTCTCACTTTGGTGAAATTAATGAAAATCTTCGCAAGTCCGCAACAAGTGCAAATAGCTTTGCAAATATGTTGGGACCAATTATGAATAACCTTTCTCACATAACCTATGCACTCACTGCAGCTGTTGGTGGACTTTTAGCTATTAAACGAGCAATGACAGCAGGTGATATTGTTGCATTCTTGCAATATATCAGAAGCTTCACTCAACCTATTTCAAACATCACACAACAGTTTAACAATGCACTTATGGCTCTTGCTGGTGCAGAGAGAATTTTTGAAATTATAGACCAAAAGCCTGAACTTGACGAGGGCTATGTTGTGCTTGTAAATGCAAAACTTAATGCTCAAGGTGAAATTGAAGAAACAGAAAAGCATACAGGCATCTGGGCTTGGAAACATACTCACGGTGATGGTACTGTTACCTATACACGCCTTGCGGGTGATATTGTTTTTGAAGATGTAACATTCAGTTATGATGGCGAAAAGACAGTTCTTAACGATATATCACTCTATGCAAAACCTGGTCAGAAAATTGCTTTTGTCGGCTCAACCGGTGCTGGTAAAACAACGATTACAAATCTTATCAACCGTTTCTATGAAATTGACAAAGGCAAAATCCGTTATGACGGTATAAATATCAAGAAAATCAAAAAAGACGATTTGCGTCGTTCATTGGGTATTGTTTTGCAGGATACTCATTTGTTTACGGGTACTATTGAAGATAATATCCGTTATGGTAATCTTGATGCAACTCACGAAGATATTGTCAAAGCTGCGAAAATTGCAAATGCACATTCATTCATTTCGCACCTTCCTGACGGATATGACACAATGCTCACAGGAGACGGCTCAAACCTTTCACAAGGTCAGCGACAGTTACTCTCAATTGCTCGTGCGGCAGTTGCAGACCCACCTGTGCTCATTCTCGACGAAGCAACAAGCTCAATCGACACAAGAACAGAAAAACTTATTGAAGAGGGCATGGATGCTCTTATGGAAGGTCGAACGGTTTTCGTTATTGCTCACAGACTTTCAACTGTACGAAATGCAAAAGCAATTATGGTTCTTGAAAATGGCAGAATTATCGAACGTGGTGACCACGATGATTTGATAGAACAAAAAGGAAAATATTATCAACTTTACACTGGCAACTTTGCAGAGAATTGATTCTTTTTCCGCAATACTGCGTGTCTATCGGCTCGCGGTATACTTGTGATACAGCTTCGCCTCTGACACACTGTCTTGCGAAAAAAATTCAATTTTAAAAAGGGGTTTCTTTTTATGCAATACTTCGTGGCTATCAACTCGCAAAGCATAACATAAAGCACAAAAAAACCGAATGGGATTTCTCATTCGGTTTTATTTTTGACAAATTTTGCTCAAAATTTTTGTTTGCTTTTAATATTTTTGGTAAAATCTTGTAACAAAGTGCACAAATGCCCGTAATGAAATTTGTTAAGGCTTTGACTATTTTGTTCAAAAAATGCTTGAAAAAGCAAATTCACAGTGTTACAATATATCTGTATAATTATGTTTTCTGGGAGGTAGAGAAATGTCAGAATGTAATAACTATGAATCTCAGGTTCCCGTTTATCTTTTTCATCAGGGCAACAATGCCCGTGCTTATGAATATATGGGCTCACATAGAGTTGATGAAAACACAGTCGTTTTTAGAGTGTGGGCACCAAACGCAGAAGCAGTTGCAGTTTGTGGCACTTTTAATAATTGGAGTGAAAACGCAAACCTTGCAACGCGTATAACAGCAGGTGGTATTTGGGAAGCATATATTGATGGCGTTAATCAATATGACTCATATAAATATTGCATTTATACCCACGACGGAAGAAAACTTATGAAAAGTGACCCCTATGGTTATCATATGGAAACCCGTCCCGATAATGCGACAAAATTTTATGAGTTGGGCGCTTATAATTGGACTGATGCCAAATGGGAAAAAGCAAAACGCGAAAGAGCACAATATGACAGACCAGTAAATATTTACGAAGTGCATTTTGGCTCTTGGAAGCAATATGAAGATGGCAATTTTTATTCATATAGAAAGATGGCAGAAGAGCTTATTCCTTATGTTAAAGAAATGGGATATACTCATATCGAATTTATGCCACTTACAGAATATCCATTTGATGGCTCTTGGGGTTATCAGGTAACAGGCTATTTTGCAGCAACTTCTCGTTATGGCACACCAGACGATTTGATGTATCTTATTGATATGTGCCACAAGAACGATATAGGTGTTATTCTTGACTGGGTACCTGCTCATTTCCCAAAGGATGCTAACGGTTTAGCAGAATTTGACGGTACACCTTGTTATGAATATGCAGATGTGCGCAAAGGTGAGCATCTTGAATGGGGTACAAAGGTGTTTGACTTCGGCAGAAATGAAGTTCAGTCATTCCTTATATCAAGTGCAATGTTTTGGCTGGATAAATATCACATTGACGGACTTCGCGTTGACGCGGTTGCATCAATGCTTTATCTCAATTATGGCAGAGATGATGGCCATTGGATAGCAAACAAAGACGGTGGCGTTGAAAACCTTGAAACCATTGCTTTCTTAAATAAACTCAGTATGAATGTTTTCCGTGACTATCACGGTAGTCTTCTCATAGCTGAAGAAAGCACAGCATGGCCAATGGTTACAAAGCCTGTGTTTATGGGTGGACTTGGCTTCAACTATAAATGGAATATGGGTTGGATGAACGATATTCTTCGTTATTTCTCAATGGACCCACTTTACAGAAAAGGCAATCACGGGTGCATCACATTCTCATTCTTCTATGCATTTTCAGAGAATTTCATCTTGCCGATTTCACACGACGAAGTTGTTCACGGCAAGTGTTCACTTATTAACAAAATGCCCGGTACTTATGAAGAAAAGTTTGCGGGTGTGAGAGCATTTATGGGTTATATGATGGCTCACCCCGGTAAAAAACTTATGTTTATGGGCTCTGAATTCGGTCAGTTTATTGAATGGGATTTCAAGAAAGAGCTTGACTGGTTGTTGCTTGATTATGATATGCACAAGAAACTCCACAAATATTTCAAAGACATCAATCATTTCTATAAAGATACTCCAGCAATGTGGCAGGTTGACCACTCTTGGGAAGGCTTTTCTTGGATTTCAGCGGATGACAATGACAATTCAGTAATCGCATTCCGCAGAATTGACGAAAAAGGCAAAGAAATTATTGCAGTCTGCAACTTTACACCAGTAGGTCGTGAGAATTACAGAATCGGTGTACCGCAGAAAGGTAACTATAAGATTGTGTTTAATTCTGACGACGAAATCTATGGCGGTGAAGGTCGCGGACAAAAAGAAAAAATCAAGGCAGAAAAACAAGAAATGCACGGGTTTGAGCAGAGCATTTCACTTGATTTACCACCAATGTCAACAATCTATCTCAAAAAGACGAGATAATTGATATATGTTAACAAAATAAACTTATTATAAACGGAGGAATTTACAATGGCACGAAAAACTGAATGCCTTGCAATGCTTCTTGCCGGCGGTCAGGGAAGCCGTCTTGGTATCCTTACAAAGAACATTGCAAAGCCTGCTGTACCTTACGGCGGAAAATACAGAATCATTGACTTCCCACTTTCAAACTGTGTAAATTCAGGTATTTCAACTGTTGGTGTGCTTACTCAGTACCAACCACTTGAACTCAATGATTACATAGGCAATGGTCAGGCTTGGGACTTGGACCGTGCAAACGGTGGTGTGCACATTCTTTCACCTTATCAACAGATTAAGGGCACAGAATGGTATAAAGGCACAGCTAACGCTATTTATCAAAACATCAATTTCATTGACCGTTATAATCCTGAATATGTTGTTATCCTTTCAGGTGACCATATTTATAAGATGGACTATAACAAAATGCTTGAATACCATAAAGAAAAGAACGCAGCTTGCACAATCGCAATGCTGGAAGTTTCTTGGGAGGAAGCAAGCCGTTTCGGTCTCATGATTCTCAATGATGATAATTCAATTCGTGAATTTGAAGAAAAACCAAAGAATCCAAGAAGTAACAAGGCTTCAATGGGTGTTTATGTTTTCACTTGGAGCAAGCTTCGTGAATATCTTATCGCAGACGAAGCTGACCCGGATTCTAGCAACGACTTCGGTAAGAACGTTATTCCAAAGATGCATCAGGATGGCGAGAGAATGTTTGCTTATCTTTTCGATGGCTATTGGAAAGACGTTGGAACAATCGACAGTTTGTGGGAAGCAAACCTTGACCTTCTTAATCCAAACGTTGACCTTGATTTGTCAGACCCAACTTGGAAAATCTATGCAAAAACTCCGGTTTCACCACCACACTATATTTCAGCAGGTGCAAAAGTGCAGAACTCAATGATTTCAGAGGGTTCAAGAGTATATGGTGATGTTGACTATTCAATCCTTTTCAACAATGTAACAGTTGAAGAAGGAGCAGAAGTTAAATATTCAATTGTAATGCCGGGTACAGTTATTAAAAAGGGCGCAGTTGTTCAGTATTCAATCGTTGCAGAAAATGCAGTAATTGAATCAGGCGCAGTTGTTGGTAAGAGCCCAGAAGATATGGATAACCGTGACGATTGGGGCGTTGCAGTTGTTGGCGCAGGTGTAAACGTTGGTGAAGGTGCATTCGTTGCACCACAGACACAGGTTGACACAGATGTAGTAAAGGAGGGCAAATAAGATGACAGGTAAGAATATCGTAGGTATCGTTTTCTCAAACGCTTATGACGAATGCATCAGTGAACTTACAGGAATTCGTACAATGGGTTCTGTTCCATTTGCATCTCGTTATCGTCTTATTGACTTTGCTCTTTCAAATATGGTTAACGGTGGCATTGAAAAAGTCGGCGTTGTTACAAAGGCTAACTATCAGTCACTTATGGACCATGTAGGAACAGGTAAACCTTGGGATTTATCCCGTAAAAATGATGGTCTTTTTATCTTGCCACCATTCTCAACTAATGAGGCAAATGGTAATGCTGATAAACTTGGTGCGCTAAAAGGTATTCAAGGCTTTATCAGTCGTTCAACAGAAGAATATGTGCTCTTTGCAGATTGTAACTCTGTTCTCAATATTGATATTGAAGAATTGATGGATTATCACAGCGACAAAAACGCTGATATCACAATCGTTTATAAGAATGGCAAAATGCCAAACCTTACAGATGTTATTGTGCTTGATATGGATGCTGATAACAAAGCAAAGAAGATTTCAGTTTCACCTGTAACAGACGAAAATGTGAATTATTCACTCAATATGATTTTGATGAAGAAATCACTTCTTGAAAGACTTCTCAACGATGCGGTGAGCTTAAACTTTACTGATTTTGAAGCAGATTTGATTCAGCGTAATGTTGCAAAGCTCAATATCTATGGTTTTGAAGCAAAGGGTCATTCATTCACAATCGATTCAATGCAGAGCTACTATAAAGCAAATATGGAACTTTTGAATGTTGAAAATTGTGACGACCTTTTCAATCCAGAGCGTCCAATTTATACAAAAGTCCGTGATAATATGCCTGCAATTTATGGCATCGGTTCAGATGTTAAGAATTCTCTTGTTGCAGACGGTTGCATTATTGAGGGTACAGTTGAAAATTCAATTCTTTTCCGTGGCGTTAGAGTTGAAAAAGGTGCAGTTGTTAAAAACTCAATTCTTATGCAGGGCACATTCGTTGCACAAGATGCAACAGTTAACTGTGTTGTGGCAGATAAGAGCGTTGTAATTACACCAAACAAGACTTTATCAGGCGCAGAGAATTATCCTGTTTATATTGGTAAGGAGATAGTTATCTAATGAAAGTATTATATGTTGCTAGTGAGGCACTTCCCTTTAAAGCAAGTGGTGGCCTTGGCGACGTTGCGGGCAGTTTGCCACAAGCACTTCGCAAAAGACTCATCGGCGCAAGGGTTGTTATGCCTTTATATGACACAATCAGTCAAGAACTTAAAGATACAATGAAATTCGTTACAAGCATTTCTGTGCCTGTTGCTTGGAGAAGACAATATTGCGGAATCTTCGAAGCAAAAGCAGGCGGAGTTATCTATTATCTTCTTGATAATCAGTACTATTTCAAGCGTGATGGTCTTTATGGCTATTATGACGATGCAGAGAGATTTGCTTTCTTTGCTCGTGCAGTTCTTGAAATTCTTCCACACATTGATTTCAAACCTGACATTATCCATTGTAACGACTGGCAGTCAGCATTGACACCTGTATATTACAATACACTTTATGCAACTCGTCCGGGCTATGAAAACATTAAGACAGTTTTCACAATTCACAATATTCAATATCAAGGCACTTATGGTATGGAATTATTGAACGAAGTTGTTGGTATTCCAGAAAGTGCAGCATCTCTCGTTGAATATGATGGTGACTGCAACTTTATGAAAGGCGCCATTGAATGTGCTGACAGAGTTACAACTGTTTCTCCATCTTACGCAAACGAAATTCTTGACCCTTGGTATTCACACGGTCTTGACCCAATTCTTAATCAGCGTTCTTGGAAACTTTCAGGTATTCTCAACGGTATCGACACAATTCTTTATAACCCTGAAACAGACAAGGATATTGAAAAGACATATAATGTTGATACATTCAAGAAAGATAAGCCAGTTAACAAGGCTAAATTACAAGAATATTTTGGACTTCCACAGCGTAAAGATGTGCCAATGATTGGTATGGTTACTCGTCTTGTTGGCCACAAAGGTCTTGACCTTGTTAAAGCAGTTCTTGAAGAATTGCTCGCAACAGAAGATGTTCAGTTTGTAGTTTTGGGCTCAGGCGAATATCAATATGAGAGCTTTTTCAAAGAAATGGCAGATAAATACCCAGAAAAGATGGGACTTAAACTTGGGTTTATTCCATCACTTTCAAAGAAAATCTATGCAGGTTGCGACTTGTTCCTCATGCCATCAAAGAGTGAGCCTTGCGGACTTTCACAGATGATTTCACTTCGTTACGGAACAATTCCAATTATCCGTGAAACAGGTGGCCTTCGTGACAGTATTAAAGACTCAGGCGACGGCGAGGGCAACGGCTTCACCTTCTCAACTTATAACGCACACGATATGCTCTATACAATCAAGAGAGCAATAGGCGGTTATGCAAATAAAGATGGTTGGAATATTCTCGTTAAACGCGCTATGGAATGTGACAATAGCTGGGGCAAATCAGCAAATGAATATATAAGACTCTATAAAGAGATTCTTAAGGGATAAATAAAAAACTCTCCGTAAGGAGAGTTTTTTGTTAAATTACAACTTTGTTGTAGCTAAATTATTTCGCTAACGCTCAATAGCTAAATGCGCTTCGCACGCTAAACCAAGTCCTTAGCTTTGCGACTTGTCGCAAAATTTAGCTGACGAAGTCAATTTAGCTTGTCGCAAGACAAATTTAGCAAAAAAGTCGGGTTGCCCCGACTTTTTTATTTTGCCTTAATCTTAATAATCTGGTTATATCCCATTCCGCGAACGGTTACTGGAATACCAACATTTTTAAGGTATGCGCCACTCTTTTCATATTTTTCTTTGCCAATTTTAAGTTTATAGATTTTTTCATCATCAAGTCCCATAAATCTTAATGGGATTTCTTTTTGCATAAATCGAGTAACAAGTGATGATAAGAAGCCTACTGCTTCGTTTTTATCTTCTGTCACATAGAGATTAAAGAGTATTTCGTCACGGTCAGGGTCAAGCACTCTGTAAAGGTCACCAAACTGCACAATGTGACGGATTTCTTTATAAAGACTTACCATCTTTCGAGCAATTGCTAAGTCAGTAAGACTATATTTTGTGAGATTTCCACCAACACCGAGAGAACCTTGCATAGCAACGTGGAATCTGAAATCAAGACTCATTGGTGGGTTATACCAGTTAACATCTGTCACCCAAGCACGCATAACCTTTGTTGGACGAAGATATGTAAACCATTTTTGCATCATCATTCTGTCAACGGCACTTGTGTTATCACTTGTCCAAACTTGGTCGAAGTGTAAAAGTGCGCCATAATCTGTGCGTCCACCACCTGATGAGCAACTTTCAATCGCAACATCAGGGTGTTTTTCTTTAAGACGGTCAACGATGTCATAAACTGCTTGGGTATGTCTGTACCACAATTCTTGTGGGCAATCTAAATTCTCCGCACCTGTTTCAGAAAGCGGACGGTTCATATCCCACTTGATATACTTGATATTGTGTTCGGTGAGCATTTTATCCATACAATCGAAAATGTATTCTTGAACATCTTCTCTTGTCATGTTGAGAACTAACTGATGGCGAAGAGTGTGCGCTGTGCGTGTATCATAATGATAAGCCCAATCAGGATGCGCACGGAACAAATCAGAATCAGGATTCACCATTTCAGGCTCAAACCAAAGACCGAAATCCATACCAAGTTTATTGACATTTTTAATAAGCTCATCAATTCCCTTAGGGAACTTTTTCTTATTAACAACCCAGTCACCAAGACCTGCTCTGTCGTGATTTCGAGCGCCAAACCAACCGTCATCCATAACAAAGAGTTCAACACCCATTGCAGCAGCAAGTTTTGCAAGTTTAGTCTGGTCTTTTGTGTTAACATCAAACTCAGTTGCTTCCCAAGAGTTATAAAGTACGGGTAAAACTTTGTCATTAAACTGTTTGGGCAATACATGATTAATTGCAAATCTGTTCATCTGTCGGCTCATTTCGCCAAAACCCTGTGAAGAATAACCACAGAAAACAAAAGGCGTTGTGAAAGTCTGGTTTGCGTTTAATTCATATTTAAAATCGTGGTCATTAAGACCTAATGATACACGAGTTGTATAGAAAAGGTCGCGTGTGCAAAGAACTTTGAAGTTACCACTATATGCAAGTGAGCCGAAATAAACATCGCCTTGGTTTTCGTCAGCATTTTGATATGCTATGAAATATGGGGACTGGTTGTGTCCGCTTGTACCACGTTTGCTGTCAAATACAAGTGCGCCACCCTCAAGTGTGGACTCGGTTTCAACATATTCGCCACCCCAAGAGCCATTTGTGTTTTTGAATGTATATGGATATTGTGATGGAAGAGTGAGTTCAGCAGAGAAAACTCTGTCAATGATAATTGTGTCATCACCAGTGTTCTTAATTTCTGCCCAGCGAGTGATAATATCGTCATTATCTTGAACTTTGTATTTAAGCGCAATTTCTAAAGGATAAAACTTATCTTTTAAAGTGAATGTGAGAGTGTTTTCTTCTGCTTTAGCATCAACAAACTCAAGCTCAATTTCACGACATTTGTCAGGAAATTGCACTTTTAAATCGCTTTCGCGATACATTGTTCCACCAAAAACTGTATATTCCTGACGAGCCATATCAAGACGAGTGTGATTTGAGTTTTCGTCCCATATATCCTTTGCTTCATATTCGTTTATATTACATTTTTTACCCCAATGAATATGACGGTTATAGCCATATTTGTCCACACCCAAAACATAGTGAGTGTTTTTTGTTTCAAGCACGAAAATATTGTCTTTTAGCATATGAATTGCCATAATTTAATCCCCCAAGAATTAAAATTTCCCTATGGGTTAAGTATAGCAATAAAAGGTGGTTATTGCAACAAAAAATGCAGAATTCTGCATTCTGAATTCTGCATTCTGTATTTATAGAATTATACACAAAAGACCATTACAACCTTCGTTGATAACCCGTTCGAGTGTTTCTTGGAATTTCATTCGTGCGTCTGTTGGCATATGATAAAGCTTGTTGCGAAGACCTTCATTGACAAGTTCGTTGAGAGATTTGCCAAAAATATTTGATTCCCAGATTTTATTGGGGTCTTCTTCAAAGCCTTCAAGTAAATATTTCACAAGCTCTTCTGACTGACTCTCGCTACCTACAATTGGGGCAACTTCTGTTTGAATATTTGCTTTGAGAAGATGAATTGACGGTGCAGATGCCGAAAGCCTTACTCCATAGCGTCCACCTTGTTTCACAATTTCAGGTTCTTCAAGGCTTAATTCTGAAAGCGTTGGCATAACAATACCATAACCCGTTGTTTCAACTTCATCAAGAGCTGTTTTTATTCGTGCATATTCATTTTTGATGCCTGACAATTCTTTAAGACAAGACAACAGACTTTGTTCGCTGTCGATTGAAAGTCCCGTTTCTTCTTCAAGAATTTTATAGAATAATCCGTTGTTCATCTGGACTGAAAGCCACGCGCTACCGATACTCAAATCCATATTCTTGATTTTTGCACCTGCAATGTGTTCGCATTCACAAAGACTTTCGGTCATAATGCTGATGTCACGGACAAATTCAATGTTTTCAATAGAATCTAAAACATATTTATATGTTTCTGTTTTTAGCCAATGGTCCTGTGGCAAAGATACCAACCATAAAGGTAAATCAACGCCGATTTCTTTGACGGGAAATTCAAAAAGAATTTGAGTGATGATTTCTTTGATTTCTTGTTCGCGAAGTTCAAGACAGTTCACAGCCATAACGGGAACACGATACTTCGCCGATAATTCGTTGCAAAGAGATTGTGCACTTTCGCCATTGGGATACATACAGTTGAGCAAAACTACAAAAGGCTTGTTGAGTTCTTTTAACTCGTTGATAACTCGTTCTTCAGCTTCTTCATATTCGTCACGAGGGATATCACTAATACTTCCGTCAGTTGTAACTACTAAACCGATTGTTGAGTGCTCGGTAATAACCTTTTTTGTGCCGATTTCGGCTGCCATATTAAACGGAATTTCATTTTCATACCAAGGTGTGCGCACCATTCGGGGTTGGTCACCCTCGATATATCCCAACGAGCTTGGAACAATGTATCCAACACAGTCAATCATTCGCACATTAAAACTTGCGTTGTCAGGCAAAGTGATTTTAACCGCGTTTTCAGGAATAAATTTCGGCTCGGTTGTCATAATGGTGCGCCCTGCAGAAGATTGGGGCAACTCGTCATTTGCTCTTTCTCTCATAGCGTCATTTTCCATGTTCGGAAGCACAACACAGTCCATAAATTTCTTGATAAATGTGGATTTTCCCGTTCTCACAGGGCCAACCACACCAATATAAATATCCCCACCCGTACGCACGGCAATATCATTATAAATACTTGTGTTACTCATTTTGTTCACCCCTTACATTCTTGGTATCAACAGTTTGCATTTTTTCTCGATAATTCCGTCAGAAATATTGTTTTCACGGATAATCGCGTCAACTGTTGTGTTATATTTTTCTGCAATATTCCAAAGGCTCTCGTTCGCTTCGGCAAAATAGATTGTTAAAGACGCAGTTTTGACTTTTTTACACTTTGTTTTATCAACTATAATTTCAGTTGCAATACTTTTTTCAGTTTCACCGAACACAAATCCGTGAACGTTTATTTCAACTCGTGCATCAAGTTTGTTACTGTCACTAATCATAAAGCTTGAAGCAGATACAGCACAGACTGGTTGACAAGAAATCACATCTTTGTCACATTGCAAAGGCTTTGAATATTCAAATGGGATTTGTCTTTGTGCAAAAAGGGTGTCGCCATTGGCATCGTCATAAATGATGTCAGCGATAATCTCACCATTGATATTCACAACACTGTCACCGATAACAAATTTTGAAGCTATGTCATTGCAGATGAAACTGTGCACTTTTGAAACTCCTGATGTGCCAAGGTCACAAACTCCACGACAAAGAAACGTGTCGTCAATTTTTTCTTCCAAAGTGGGTACATAAACTATGGCTTTTTTGATGTCGCACTCATACTTGGTTGAATAAGCATCTTTAACTGCAGAAACACTTCGGGTTTTGTAACCACAAACTGATAAATCCAACACGGCAGAAGCGTCTAAAAGATTTTTATTGCCTGCAGAATCAAATCGGTTGCGAATGTCCAAATTCACAAGTGAAAGTGTAGCGTCAAGCATGCAATCATCTGTGATTTCTGGTGCTTCGATAATCTGATTTATTGCGACTATACTTTCAAAAATTTCAATATCGCAACTGTCTTGTAAGGTGAGCACAGTCTTTATGTTAAGGTCGGCTTTCAAAAAGATTTTATTTGAAATAACCTTGATTTCATTGATAATTGGTGTGGCACAAGATGAAATGATTGCACCGATTGGCTCTGTAATTCCAGATGGGTCAAGTGTCTCTGAAACTGAAAAAGATTTTTCGCAAACACAGATAAGGTTGCAAATTTCTGTCTTTTCTTGGCGTATTGTTATGCCATCACCTTCGGCAGATGCGATAAATTCACAAGGCTTTTTGCAATTCGCTTTTGCAAAAACTGTCACAGCACCGTGCACTTCAAAACGGCGTTGTCCTGACACTCTGTAATTCACATAATCTGTTTTTGCACCGACATAGATACAACTAACATCAGTAGTTTTAAGTTCAAGTTGCTTTGAAAAATTGAGTGTCTGCTCAAAACATCTCACTTTGCCCTGCTCACAGATAAAAAGCACTCTTATAAGGCAAGTGCACTCGGCAGAAATTCTGTCACCATTGATTTGGTGAGAAGTTACCCCCGGTGTGCAGGTGCATCTGAGAATTCTCACAATATCGGGCAGATATTCGGGTAAGGTGATGTCGCAGTCAACAGAATATTCTGCATTGCCTTGAAGATTGGTTTCACAGACTGAAATCTGGTCTTTATGCACATTGAAATCCATATAATCTCTCCTTTATCGTCTTTGCATTTCAATTATATCTATGAGAGAGCATTTGGTATTATGACAAGCAATAGGTTTGCATATCGACATTTAATTAAAATTATGCTACAATACCAATATCAATCCGAATGAGGTATATTATGAAAATCGGTAATGTTGAAATTAAAGGTAAAACTGTATTAGCACCAATGGCGGGGGTTGCAGACCGTGCATTCCGTGAACTCTGTGTTGACTATGGTGCAAGTTATGTGGTCAGCGAAATGATAAGCTCAAAAGGTGTGTCATTGGGTGACAGAAAGTCAAAGGATTTAGCATTTCTTTCAGAAAAAGAGCGCCCTGCCGCTATTCAAATTTTTGGCTCGGACCCACTTGTTATGGCACAGAGCGTTGAACAGGTTATGCAGTTTAATCCTGAAATCATTGATATAAATATGGGATGCCCTGCACCTAAAATTGCAGGTAACGGCGGTGGTGCATCACTTTCTAAAAATCCACAACTTGCAGAAGAAATTGTAAAAGCAGTTGTGGGCGCTTCACCAGTGCCTGTAACTGTGAAAATTCGTATGGGTTGGGACGAAAACTCTATAAATGCAGTCGAGATGGCACAAAGAGCAGAAAACGCAGGGGCAAGTGCCATAACCATTCATGGTAGAACAAGACAGCAGATGTATTCACCACCCGTTGATAGAAATATTATTGCAGAAGTCAAAAAGAGCGTTTCAATTCCCGTAATCGGTAACGGGGATATAATCGACGAGCAATCGGCTGCAATTATGCTTGAAGAAACAAATTGTGACCTTATTATGATTGGTCGTGGTGCATTGGGTCGTCCTTGGGTGTTCTCTCAAATTAATGCATATTTAGAACACGGCAGAGTAATCCCAGAACCACCTGTTACCGAGAGAATGAGAGTTATGATTAAACATATTGAAACTCTCTGTGAATATAAAGGAGATTATGTTGGAATGCGAGAGGCAAGAAAACACGCAGGGTGGTACACAAAAGGTCTTCGTGGTGCGGCTAAATATCGTCAGGAATTAGGCACTATTGAAACGCTCGAGCAATTACAAGAGATTGCATATAAAATATGTGTAGATAACCAGTAATAAGCTAAATTGACTTCGTCAGCTAAATTCAGAAAAAGTCTGAGCGAAATTATCTCGCGTTGCTCGATAGCTAAATTTTGCGACCAGTCGCAAAGCTGAAATATAAGAAAGAAGATGCGATATGAGTGATAGCGTTATGCTCGAAAAATCAAAGGATTTTTCAGTAGAAATTATTAAGTTGTGTAAGAGAATAAGAGAAACAGAGAAAGAGTATGTCTTAACAAATCAGTTGTTGCGTTCTGCTACATCTATAGGTGCAAATATACATGAATCAAAGTATGCTCAAAGTACAGCGGATTTCGTTTCAAAAATGAAAATCGCGCTTAAAGAGTGCTTTGAAACAGAATATTGGTTAGAATTATTAAACCGAAGTGAATACATAAGTAACACAGATTACAAAGTTCTTCAAAACACTTGTGGAACTATAAGAAGAATGTTAATTTCTTCAATTAATACAACACAAAGTAAAACATAATTAGCTTTGGCGGAGCCAAAATTTAACTTGCGAAGCAAATTTAGCTCACAAAGTGAATTTAGCAAAAAACTCTCCCGTATGGGAGAGCTTTTTTGTTTAGCTTTATTAAAATTTCATCGAGTCTTCGCGATATTCTTTTGGAGTTTTACCCATTATTTTTTTGAATGTTTTTGTAAAGTAGTTCACATCAAAAATTCCACAATATTGGGCAATAGCCTGAATTTGCATGTTTGTTGATGTGAGAAGAAATGCAGCGTGGTCGATTCTCTTTTTTGAAACATATTCCGTGAGTGTTACACCCGTTTCTTTTTTAAAGAGAGATGAGAGATAACTGGCATTTACATTAAGAAGTTCTGCTTGTTTGCGAAGGCTCAAATCAGCGGTTAAATCAGAGTCAATCAAAGCTATGGCTTTTTGCACCATCATTGAATAATTTTTCATTGAATGCTTTTTAACTAAGTCACAATATTTATAAATCATATCGTGCATCATATCAATTCCCTCTTGCACGGTTTTGATTTTTTCAACCTTCTTTGCAAATTCACTTGAAACTTTATCAATATAAAATGGATGAACGCCACCTTGTTCAGTAGCCTTGCGGAAAAGCACATTTGCAACAATCACATAATTTTTCATATTGCGAACAGGGTCAGGTACTCTCATTTCAAGCATAAGCTCAGAAGAGATGCTGATAATCTGCTCTGCTTTGTGGGTGATGCCTTGACTCACTGCTTTCATCAACTGTCTTTCGCCTTCATAACGGCTTTCAATGAGTTGCATTGCAAGTAATGGGTCATCAATTTGCTGACTTAATTTTTCAACAACTTCAGGGAACGAATTTTCATTAGGAATAAGGCTTAATTTTTGTGTTGTAAAACTTTCCATACTGCCCCACAGCTCAACACCCAATGCATTGAAAAGCGAACGGATAATATCTTCGTCAGTATAAACAGGGATGGCCGTATAATATTTTTCAATCTGATTACGAAGAGATTGGGGGATGTTGTAACGGGTAGCAGAGTCAATAATAGTTTTTTGTGTTATTTCAAAATTGATATATGGTCCTGCTATAAAGGTTTTTTTACAATCAGTTTCAGGGAGAAGAATAAAAACATAATTGCAACTGAAACTGTCAGTCAATTTGAGGATAGTTTTCTCTTTCAAGGTTTCGTGACGGGCGCAGAAAAGCTGGTTATAATCATCAGAAAGACCTAACGAGTCGCGAAGTCCACGGTCTGCTAAGCGATATGAAGTGTCATCAGCAGAAATTATACAACTGTTAATTCTGTAATTATCAAGTATTTTGCGGAAGAAATTTAGCTTTGTTTCGTAATACATAACTCAATCCCCATTGAAAAGTTTCTTCTATTATTATCGTACAAATTTTGGTAAAAATCAATAAAAAACTAAAAATTTTACACAAAAAAATGAAAAAAATACTCACTAAATATAATATATATAAGTTAAAATGTTAATGTAGCAAATAGTAGGGGCAAATATGCCCTGATTTGACTAAAAAGGAAAAATATTTAAGGGGGATTTCCACAATGGCAAAAGAGAAAAAACTCGATGCTAACGGTTACCGCAAGTTTGGTATGCTTGATAAATTTGCATACGCTGCTGGTGACTTCGGCTGTAACATGAGCTTTGCGCTTAAAGGTACAGTTCAGACATTCTGGCTTGTTTATATGACAATGGAAACAGGCTTATTGTCAATTTTGTTATTACTTGTTCAGGCTTGGGATGCAATTAACGACCCAATTATTGGTGCTCTTATTGATAACGATAAGAGAAAGTATAAAATGGGTAAATTTAAGACATACATCTTCGTTGGTGCTTGCGGATTATTAGTTGCAGGTGCGGCTGTATTCCTTCCATTCCCTAATGCTTCAGTTGTTGTTAAGGCAATCTTGTTTGTTTTAGGTTATATTGTATGGGATGCTTGCTATACTATTGCTAATGTTCCTTATGGTTCAATGCTTTCACTTATTACTGAAGATTCAGGCGAACGCGCACAGCTTTCAACATGGCGTTCAATTGGTTCAATGTTCGGCAATATTGTTCCTATGGTTGTTCTTCCAATGATTATCTGGCAGAAAGTTACTTATGATGGAACAGGTGATTACCACACAAACCCACTTACAGGCGAAGCATATAAAATCGGTGACGCTGTTTTAGACCCACTTACTGGTAAACAGTTTGAAACTTTGTTAGGCGAACGTGTATTCTGGGCTGCGCTCATTATGGGCGTGTTCGGTTTTGTAGCGTTTATATTTATGATTAAGGCTATTACTGTTCGTGTTGATGAAAATGCTGTTAAAACAAGCGAAGGCGGCGAAAAATTTAACGTTATTAAAGCTTTCGGTAAATTTATGAAAAACCGTCCTGCAGTTGGTGCAACAGTTGCTGCTATGGGTATGTTCCTTGGTATGCAGTCTGCTACAACAGCGACAACAATTATGTTTGCTACATATTTCAACAAGGCATCAATGTCAGGCGTTGTTCAAATGATTGGTTTCCTTCCTGTTGTTGTGTTCTTGCCATTTATCAAGAAACTTGTTAATAAATTCGGTAAGAAAGAAGCTTCAGTTGCAGGTACAATCGCATCAATCATTGGCGGTCTTGTTATGTTCATTTTCCCAACAATGGAAAATCGTGACACAGCATTGATTGTTTATCTTCTTGGTCTTGTAGCATTCGGTTTCGGTATGAGTATTTATACTTGCGTTTCTTGGGCTATGATGGCAGACGCTATCGATTACAATGAATGGAAGTTCGGTACTCGTGAAGAAGGTACAGTTTATTCGCTTCACTCATTCTTCCGTAAACTTGCACAAGGCGTTGGCCCTTCAATGGTACTTGCAATTATGGGTGCTCTCGGTTATGTATCTGAAAAAGGAACAATCGGTCAGAGTGCAGAAACAGCACACAATATGTGTTGGCTCGTAGCAGGACTTTATCTCTTTAGTGCAGTTGTTCAGTTTATCGGTATTGCTTTTATCTATAACCTTGATAAGAAAACTCTTGCTCAGATGAATGAAGAACTTGCAGAAAGACATGCAAAAGTAGAAGTTACTGAATAATTAAAATTATGGTGGGCGGGGGCTAGATAAGTTCCCGCCTTTTATTTTCAAGGAGTAAAAAATATGAGACAAATTATCAGTTTAAATCGCAAATGGTCATTCCGTAAGGGCGTTAACGAAGTTCCAACAGTTACACCTGAAGATTGGGATTTTGTCAATGTTCCACATTGCTGGAATGCTATTGACGGTCAGGACGGTGGCAACGACTATTTTCGTGGCACTTGTTGTTATGTAAAGGACCTTGACAGAGAAGAAATTCCAACAGCAGATAAATATTATCTTGAAATTAATGGTGCAAACTCATCAGCAACTGTTTTTATGAATGGTGAAAAACTTGCTTCTCACGATGGTGGTTATTCTACTTGGAGAGTTGACATCACAGATGAACTTAAAAAGGGTACAAGACTTGGAATTCTTGTTGACAACTCTGCAAATGAAACAGTTTATCCACAGATGGCTGACTTCACATTCTATGGCGGTCTTTACAGAGATGTAAACCTTATTGCAGTTAGTGAAAGTCATTTTGAGCTTGACTATTATGGTGGTCGTGGCATTGCAATCACACCAAAAGTTGTTGGCACTGATGCACAGGTTACATTTGAATCATTTGTTACAAACAAAAAGCCAGGTCAAATGATTAACTACATCATTAAAGATAAATTGGGCGATGTTGTAACAACACTTAAAACTGACGAAGCGGTTGAAACAATCGAAATTAAGAATGCTGTTCTCTGGAACGGTAGAAAAAATCCATATCTCTACACAGCAGAAATTGAACTTCTTGATGGCGATAAGGTAATCGACAAGGTTTCAACTCGTTTTGGCTGTCGTACATTTGAAATTGACCCTGAACGTGGATTCATTCTCAACGGTGAAGAATATCCACTTCGCGGTGTTTCTCGTCATCAGGACAGATGGGGCTTTGGTAATGCACTTTTACCTGAACACCATAAAGAAGATATGGAATATATCTATGAAATGGGTGCAAACACAATCCGTCTTGCACACTATCAGCACGACCAGTATTTCTATGACCTTTGCGACGAATACGGTATGGTAATCTGGGCAGAAATCCCATATATCTCAAAGCATATGCCAACAGGTCGTGAAAATACAATTTCACAGATGAAAGAGCTTATTGTTCAGAACTATAACCACCCATCAATCGTTGTATGGGGACTTTCAAATGAAATTTCAATGAATGGTTCTGATGATGACCTTATTGAAAACCATAAAATTCTTAACGACCTTTGTCACGAAATGGACAAAACAAGACTTACAACTATTGCAGTTGTTTCAATGTGCAGTCTTGATGACCCATATATTCAGATTCCTGATGTTGTTTCTCATAACCACTATTTCGGTTGGTATGGTGGCGACACAAGTATGAATGGACCTTGGTTTGATAACTTCCACGCTAAATTCCCTAACATTCCTGTTGGTATGAGTGAATATGGTTGCGAAGCACTTAACTGGCACACATCAAATCCACAACAGGGTGACTACACAGAAGAATATCAGGCATATTATCACGAAGAACTCATCAAGCAGTTGTTCTCAAGAAAATATATCTGGGCAACTCATGTTTGGAATATGTTTGACTTTGGTGCTGATGCTCGTGCAGAGGGTGGTGAAAACGGACAAAACCACAAAGGTCTTATGACTTTTGACCGTAAATATAAGAAGGATGCTTTCTATGCATATAAAGCATGGCTTTCTGACGACCCATTTGTTCACATCTGTGGCAAGCGCTATGTTGACCGTGTAGAAGACCTGACAAAAGTTACTGTTTATTCAAATCTTCCAGAGGTTGAACTTATCGCAAATGGTAAGAGCCTTGGTAAACAGGCAAGCGATAATCACTTCTTCTATTTTGATGTACCAAATACAGCAAGCATTACACATCTTCAAGCAGTAGCAGGTGAATTCGGCGACCAAAGTGTAATCCGTAAAGTCGAAACATTCAATGAAGATTACAGACTTAAAGAAAAAGGCGCAATTCTCAACTGGTTTGATGTTACAGAAGTTGATGGCTATCTTTCACTTAATTCAAAAATGAGCGAATTGCTTATGGTAAAAGAAGGACAAATGCTCTTTGGTCAGATTATGGGACCAATCGCAGAAGCAGCAAAACAAAGTGCTGGCGAAGGTGGTTTCGAAATGAACGAAGGTATGATGCAGATGATGGGTGGCTTCACTGTTCTTCGTCTTATCGGTATGCTCGGTATGACAGGCCTTAAAATGAATAAGGAAGAACTTTTAGAGTTAAACGCTAAGCTTAACCAAATTAAAAAGGCATAAAAACACAATATAAGGTGGGAGCATTGCTCCCACCATTTTTTACACTTTGTTAAAATATAGGTAATCATTTCCAAATAATTGTGGTATAATATAATCGCAATAAAGATTTAAGGAAGATTAAAATGAATTTTTCACAGCGTTTGCGAATGGCAATGCAACGATTTGCAACTAAACTACAACAAATTATGGTTGGTCGCTATGGCTCTGACCAGTTCACTCTGTTTTTATCAATCACGGGTCTTGTTTTTTCATTTCTAGGTAATTTTAGACACTTACGATTTTTTTATTTTATAGGAACAATTATGATTTTTTATGGTCTTTTTCGTTCGCTCTCAAAGAACTATGAAGCAAGACGAAAAGAACTTAATTGGTATCTCGTGTGGTCAGAAAAACCAAAAGCACAAATCAAACTTTTAATGAATCAAATCCGTGACAGAAAAACTCACAAATATTTCAGATGTAAGAGTTGTAAAACAATTATGCGAGTGCCGAAGGGTAGGGGCAAAATTGAAATCACTTGCCCTAAATGTCGAATGAAAGTTATCAAGAAAACATAAACAAAATGTGTTACGATAAATTTTCAACAACAGTCCATTTTTGTGGACTGTTTTTCTTTTGCGTTTGTTGAAATCTGTCTTTTACAGTGATATGATACTTTCATACAGAACAAATGTTCGGTATAGGAAGGAGGCAGAAATGACATTGAAACAATTAGGTGAACAATATCTTAAACAAGCTGACGAGCTCCACTCACTCGTGGCGAAGTATTCTGCCCAACTTAATAATTTGGACGGAATAAAACTTTATGAAATGAATTCTAAGATATTGACTCTTCGTGAAATGGAGAGAGATACGAGAATAATTGGCAAGCAATTGACAGAATATTATTCTCAACAAACAACTCGAAAAGTGTATCATTCACACATAATCAATTGACTTTTATTTTTATAATTGTATAATTATTAAAGAGGTGTGAATATGAAAAGAGTTTTTAGTTTTCTGTTAATAATCGCAATTCTTTGCACTTTAACTGTGCCTTGTTTTGCTGCAAATCCTGTTGTTACAGCCGTTGCTGATAAAACATCTGCTAATATCGGTGACATAATTACTGTTACTGTTAAATTGTCTGCTAACTCTAACCTTGGCGGAATTGGCGTTGGAGTTTTATATGATAAGAATGATTTTGAATATGTGACAAACTCAATTAAAGGCGCAGGTGCCTTTGATATGGAACAAACAAAAGATGAAACTTCTATTGTTTATTTAGGTGTGTCCTCTAATGCGGTAAATAGTGCGACTACTCTTTTTACTGTTAAGTTTAAAGTGAAAAGTTATGGCGGAGATATTTCTTTACTTGCAATTGATGCTGTTGGAAGTGATAATTCTGACGCAACTTCAACCGTTAAAACAAAAGGTGTAAAAATAACTTGTGCTCATGGCAATGCTCAATGGAAAGTTACAAAACAAGCAACTTGTACCGCAAAGGGTAGCGAAACTCGAACTTGCCCTTGCGGTGATGTTTCAACTCGTGATATTCCTTTAAAGGAGCATACTGTTGGTACATATAAAACAACAAAAGAAGCAACTTGTACAGAAAAAGGCAAGCAGTTGGCGATTTGTTCAGTGTGTGCAAAAGAGTTTACAAAAGAAATTGCTCTTTTGAAACACAATTTTGGCGAATGGACTATTATCAAAGAAGCAACCGAAACTGAAAAAGGTTCAAAAGAGAGAATTTGTAAAGTCTGTGAGAAAAAAGAAACTGCTGAAATTCCAATGCTTTCTATAAGCGAAACTTTATCAGAAACAGAAACTCAATCAGAAACACAAACACAAACTGAAACGACAACAAATCCACAAAATCAGGATACAAACAAAACAGATGCAAAACCTATTGTTGTAGGTACAATACTCTTTGTTGTGGGTATCGCAGTTGGAATAGGCGCAACGTTGTTTATTATTAAACGCAAGGCAAAGGAAGAAGAATGAAAAAGCTATTTGAAAAATATCGTGAATTGATTATATATGTAATAGTCGGTGGACTCACTACAGTTGTCAATTATGTAATTCATTTCGGATTAAGAGCATTAAATATCAATTATTATGTTGCACTGACTGTTGCTTGGTTTGTGGCAGTGTCATTTGCCTATGTTGCTAATAGAATTTTTGTTTTTGAAAGCAAAGCTATGGGCAAAGAGCAATTTAAAGAAATCACACTCTTTTTTGGTGCAAGAATTTTTTCTTATGGACTTGAAGTGCTCATTTCATTTATTTTTATCGACTGCGCAAAAGCCGATAAAATTGTGTGGCAACCAGATTTTACAGAAACAGTAATCCCAATTGGTGAATTGTTTGTGAAGACTGTTGCGCAAGCAATTATAGTTATTTCAAACTTCATTTTCAGCAAATTTGTAATATTCAAAAAAGATGAATAAAACTTAAATATTCACTGTATAATGTATAAAAATACACAAAAACAGTGAATATTTTTGTTTTTGTGAATAAATACTTGACTTTTTTGAATATGGTTGTATAATTATCCCGTAAATTCAAACAAAATTTTATTATTTACAAAAAGGAGTAAATTGAAATGAAAAAATCAGTTAAAATTCTTTCAGTTGTTCTTGCTCTCGTTCTTATTGTAGGTTGCTTCGCAGCTTGTGGCGGTAAAGAAGAGACAGACGGCATTAAAATTGGCGTTCAGACAAATACAACAGGCGACATTTATTCATCAGGTGATTTCGGTGAAGATGCAGTTGTTCGTTACGACAATGGTGCATTAGCAGTTGAAGCTCTTAAAAATGCAAAAGTTGACTGCGTTATCATTGATAACGAACCAGCTAAAGCTTATGTAGCAGCTAACACAGGCCTTAAAATTCTTGAAACAGAATATGCAGTTGAAGATTATGCTATTTGCTTCCAGAAGGGTAACACAGACCTTAAAACAGCAGTTGACAATGCTCTCAAAGACCTTATTGCTGATGGTTCAGTTAAGAAAATCGTTGATAAATACATAAACGGCACAGGCGATGCTCTTGTTGGTGTTCCTGTAACAGCAGTTGATACAGATAAGCCAAATCTTGTTATGGCAACAAATGCTGAGTTCCCACCATATGAATACATTGATGGTGATATGTATTATGGTATCGACGTTGAAGTTGCAAAGATTATCGCTGACAAACTCGGTTATGACCTTGTTATTGAAAACGTTGCATTCGACTCAATCATTCCTGGTGTTCAGTCAGGTAAATATGATATGGGTATGGCTGGTATGACAGTTACTGACGAAAGACTTGAAAGCGTTGATTTCTCATCATCATACGCAACAGGTGTTCAGGTTGTTATCGTTAAAGACGGTGGCAAAATTGCAACATTCGAAGACCTTGAGCCATACTTCCTTCCAGCAGAATAATAAATAGTTTTTATTAAATTTCGTTCAGGGCGGATAATACCGCCCTGAATTTTTGAGTTTATGAAAGGAGAATCTTATGCTTGACCATATCATAGGCGCGTTAATAGCTTTTTTTGAAAGATTTAAAGAAGTTATGATTGATGGCGACCGTTATAAGTTTCTTATAGATGGTCTGAAAAACACATTCACCATTACATTTGGCGCTTTGGCAATCGGTATTATTCTTGGTATTCTTGTTGCGGCAATTCGTACATCTTTCGATAAAAACAAAGAAGCAATGAAACTTCGTGGCGGTGCAGGATATTATGTTCTTGCAGTGCTTAACGGAATTTGCAAATTCTATCTTACAGTTACACGTGGCACACCTGTTGTTGTTCAGTTGATGATTTCATATTTCGTTATTTTTGCTCTTGCTGATGACGGAATTCCAGTTGCAATTTTTGCATTCGGTATAAATTCAGGTGCTTATGTTGCTGAAATTTTCCGTGCAGGTATTATGTCTATTGACCACGGTCAATTTGAAGCAGGACGCAGCCTTGGCTTTAATTATTTCCAGACAATGAAATTCATTGTTATTCCACAGATGTTCAAAGCGGTGCTTCCAACTCTCTGTAATGAGTTTATTGCACTTTTAAAAGAAACATCAGTAGCAGGTTATGTTGGTGTTATCGACCTTACAAAAGCAGGTAACACAATTGCCGGCAGAACTTTTGAATATTTCATTCCACTTCTTTCAGTTGCGGTTATTTATCTTGTACTCGTTATGATTTTATCATGGCTTGTTGGCATTCTCGAAAGGAGGTTGCGTAAGAGTGACAGATAATGTACTTATTAAAGTAGAAAACCTTAAAAAGCATTATACAGGCGGTGTGGTTAAAGCACTTGACGGCATCAACTGTGAAATCAAAAAAGGTGAAGTTGTTGTTATTGTTGGCCCTTCAGGTTCAGGTAAATCAACATTTCTTCGTTCACTCAACCTTCTTGAAATCCCTACATCTGGTAAAATTTTCTTTGATGGAACTGACATTACAGACAAAAAGACAAATATCAACCATCACCGTCAAAGAATGGGAATGGTGTTCCAACACTTTAACCTTTTCCCCAATATGAATGTGCTTAAAAATATGACAAAAGCACCAATGACACTTCTTAAAAAGAGTAAAGAAGATGCAGAAAGCAAAGCACTTGAACTTCTGGACCGTGTTGGTCTTAAAGACAGAGCAGATGCTTATCCAAGTCAGCTTTCAGGTGGCCAGAAACAGCGTGTTGCTATTGTTCGCGCACTCTGTATGGAGCCTGAGGTTATGCTTTTTGACGAGCCAACTAGTGCTCTTGACCCTGAAATGGTTGGCGAAGTTCTTGATGTTATGAAAAACCTTGCTCGTGAGGGTATGACAATGGTTGTTGTTACTCACGAAATGGGATTTGCCAAGGAAGTTGCAACTCGTGTTATCTTTATGGATGAAGGCAAGATTATCGAAGAGAATAATCCAAACGATTTCTTCGAAAATCCACAAAACCCAAGACTAAAAGATTTCTTATCAAAAGTTTTATAGAATAAACAAATGTCACCTTGGTAAAATATTACCGAGGTGATTTTTTATGAATAAAATGAATGAAGAAGTAAAGGCATATTTTGACACACTGCCTATTTCAGTTCAAAGTGCAATTATTGAGTCAGGTGCAACATTTAAAACGGTTGAGCAACTCAAAATTGTGGCAAGAGCATATTTGGAAAGAGAATAAAATAAATGGTGGGTATATCCCACCGTTTTTCTTGTTGACAAAACACTAAAAAAATAGGATAATATTTTCTAGTATTTTGAAAAGGTGATATGTATGGAAAATACAGTAGAAAAAAAGAAAATAGTTTTAAGTGCTATTCAACCAACAGGTACACCAACTTTGGGCAATTATCTTGGTGCACTTAAAAATTGGAAAAATATGAAAGACGATTATAATTGTCTTTATGCAGTTGCTGACTTGCATTCTCTTACAGTCCGTCCAGAGCCTGCAACACTTCGAAAAAACACAATGGAGCTTTATGCAATTCTTTTAGCACTTGGCCTTGACCCAGAAGAAAGCATTGTGTTTATTCAAAGCCATGTGCCACAGCACGCACAACTTGCATGGCTTTTGAATTGCTGTACACAGTTTGGTGAAGCGGCAAGAATGACACAGTTTAAAGATAAGAGCGAGAAGCATCCTGAAAATGTTAATGTTGGTTTGTTTACATATCCAATTCTTATGGCTGCAGATATTCTTCTTTATCAAGCAGATTATGTGCCAATTGGTGCAGACCAGAAACAACATCTTGAAATTGCACGCGACATTGCAGAACGTTTCAATACAGTTTATGGCAATACATTTACATTGCCAGAGCCATTTATAAGCAAAATTGGTGCTCGTGTTATGTCTCTTCAAGACCCAACCTCAAAAATGAGCAAATCTGACACAAATCCAAAGGGCTATATCTCAATGCTTGATGATGATAATGTAATTGTGAAGAAGATTAAGAGCGCAGTTACAGATAGTGAAGCAAAAGTTAGATATGCTGATGGTAAAGATGGTATAAATAACCTTATGGGTATTTATTCTTGCTGTACGGGGCTTTCTTATGAACAGATTGAAAAAGATTTTGATGGTAAGGGTTATGGTGATTTTAAATCTGCAGTTGCAGAAGCAGTTGTTGAGGAATTAAGACCATTCAAGACAGAATATAATCGTCTTATCAATGATAAAGCATACCTTAACGAGTGCGCAAAAAATGGCGCAGAAAAAGCATCAAGATTTGCACAGAGAACACTCAATAAGGCTATGAAGAAATCAGGACTTTATCAACTTTAAACAAAGTTGTTTGGTGGGAGCTTGCTCCCACCTTTTTTTATTCAACAAATTTGAATTTGTCGAACAAAAAAGCGCCCCTTGTTAAAGGGGAGAGGGCCACGAAGTGGCGAGGGGATTCTTATTGCTGTAAAATGAATCCCTCCACCGCTAACGCGGTCCCCCTCCCTTTGACAAGGGAGGCAAACTATTCTACAAACTCTAATTTGTAGAACTCTTTTTATTTACATATTTTTTCCAATTTTATGTTGACATTAACACTTTACTGTGCTAAAATACTTTACAATCAGTAATTAGAGGTAATATTTATGAGAACTCTTAATCTCGCAGCTGAATACTTTTACTTTAGCTTTTTCTTTAACAAGAAAAGGTTATGTTTCACTGCGGAAAAATAAAAATTGCTGAAGTTATAGTAATTTTATCCCACAGTGAAACGCTGTGGGATTTTTTTATTGCAAAACAAACCAAAAGGAGTAAGAACAAATGGTAGTAATTCTTAAAAATGAGGTTGACCCTAAAAAAGTCGAAAATTTAACAAAATGGTTGCATGAACAAAATCTTGTGGTCAATGAAGTTGTAGGTCATTATCAGACAATTCTCGGTCTTATCGGTGACACAAGCCGAGTTGATATTGACTTGATTCACAGTCTTGACATTGTTGAAGATGTAAGACGAATTTCAGAGCCTTATAAATGTGCAAACAGAAAGTTTCATCCTGATGACACAGTTATCGATGTTGAAGGCTATAAAATAGGTGGTGGCAACTTCCAGTTTTTCGCAGGTCCATGCTCAATTGAATCAAGAGAGCAGATTTTAAGCATCGCAAAAGATGTTAAAAATGCAGGTGCCAACTTCCTTCGTGGCGGTGCATTCAAGCCTCGTACATCACCTTATGCTTTCCAAGGTATGCGTGGTGAAGGACTTGAATTGATGCTTGAGGCAAAAAAAGAAACAGGAATGCCAATCGTAACCGAAATTATGGACGCATCTCATATTCCGCTTTTCGAGGATGTTGATATTATTCAGGTTGGAGCTCGTAATATGCAGAACTTTGAACTTTTAAAAGAACTTGGCCATCTTAAAAAGCCTGTTTTCTTAAAGCGTGGACTTTCAAGCACATTCCAGGAACTTTTAATGAGTGCAGAATACATTATGGCCGGCGGTAACGAAAATGTTATTCTTTGTGAACGTGGCATCCGTACATTTGAAACGGCAACAAGAAATACACTTGACTTATCAGCAGTACCAATGCTCAAAGAAAAATCACACTTACCTGTTGTTATTGACCCTTCTCACGCATCCGGTATTGCAAGATTTGTAAAACCAATGTCATTAGCAGCGGCTGCCTGTGGTGCAGACGGTCTTATGATTGAAGTGCACAATGACCCATCAAAAGCACTTTGTGATGGCCCGCAAGCACTTACACCTCCACAGTTTACAGATGTTGTAAGTGCAGTAAATAAAGTTTTGGAAGCAGTGAAATAATGAAAATTGGAATAATAGGCTTGGGCCTTATGGGTGGCTCGATTGCCAAGGCTATAAAGAAATTTACAGACAATATTGTTTTAGGCTTTGATATAGATGAAACCGTCAATAAAAATGCAAAAGGAATAAATGCTATTGACGATATTTTGACACAATCAGAAGTCAAAGATTGTGATTTGGTGATTGTTTCGCTTTACCCACAAGCAACAATTGATTATATAAAAGAGAATGCAGATAATTTCAAAAAAAGCGCGATTATTATGGACATAAGCGGTGTAAAGCGTTATGTCTGTGATGCGCTTTATGAAGTTGCAAAAGAGAACGGTTTTGTATTTGTTGGCGCTCATCCTATGGCAGGTCTTCACTTCTCTGGGTTTTTACACTCAACAGAAAAAATTTTCAATAATTCTTCGATGATTCTTACTCCTTATGAAGATACACCAGAAGAAAGTATAAATATAATCAAACAGATTTTTCTTAAAATTGGCTTCGCAAATATTCAGATGTCAACGCCTGATGAACACGACAAAATTATTGCATTTACTTCTCAACTAGCTCATGTTGTGTCAAATGCTTATGTGAAAAGTCCAAATGCTCTTATTCATAAAGGCTTTTCGGCAGGTAGTTATAAGGATTTAACGCGAGTTGCATATCTTAATGAGAATATGTGGTCGGAATTATTTTTAGAAAACAAGGATAATCTAATAAATGAAATTGACTCCATAGTGAATAATTTGGTACAATATAAAGAAGCAATGGAAAATAATGACCGCGAAACTCTCACAAGACTTTTGCGTGACGGTAAACTTTTAAAAGAACAGATTGATGGGTGACAAATATGGAAAAAGTTCGAGTAACTGCATCAAAAGAATATAATGTGCACATCGGTTCAGGTTTTTTAGATGCTATTGGTGAAATGATTGCAGATATCAAAAGACCTTGCAGAGCTGTAATTGTGTCCGACGATAATGTGCATTCACTCTATGGTGAACGAGTAAAATCAAGTCTTGAAAAAAGTAATTTTATTGTTTTTGAATACATAGTGCCACATGGTGAAAATTCAAAAAGTGTGGAGAATTTTATAAAAATTCAGGAATTCTGTGCAGAGAACAATATAACAAGAACAGACCTCTTTGTAGCACTCGGTGGTGGAGTGGTTGGCGACCTTACAGGTTTTGTTGCAAGTACATATCTTCGTGGTGTTGATTTTGTACAGATTCCAACAACAGTACTCGCTATGGTGGATTCTTCTGTTGGTGGCAAAACTGCAATCAACTTGAATGCTGGCAAAAATCTCTGTGGCGCGTTCCATCAACCTATCGCAGTTTTTGCAGATTGTGAAACCCTGAGCACATTACCCGATGAAACCTTTAATGAAGGTTGCGCAGAGATTATAAAATATGGAATGATTTTAGACGGAGAGTTCTTAACATTCTTAAAAGATAACAATATAAGAGAAAATATTGAATATGTAATCAAGCGCTGTGTAGAGATAAAGCGTGATGTTGTTGACCGTGATGAATTTGAAAAAGGCGAGAGAAAACTTCTCAACTTTGGTCACACAATCGGTCACGCAATCGAAAAATGTAGCAATCTTACAATCTCTCACGGCAATGCAGTTGCTGTTGGAATGGTAATCGCAACAAAAGGTGCTTTTGAATTAGGTCTTTCTTATGATGACTATTCAGATGTACTTGTGCCGTTGCTTCAAAAAAATAATCTTCCTACAACTTGTGATTTTTCAGCAGATGAACTTTATAAAGTAACATTGACAGATAAAAAGAGAAGTCGTGATGTTATTTCACTCATCGTTCCCGAAGAATACGGACTTTGCAAAATCCACAAGATAAATATTGAACAACTTAAAGATTTTATTGAATCAGGATTGAATTAAAATGGAAATGAGATGCACCCCTACAATTTTGTCAGGAAAAATTAAGGCAATTTCATCAAAATCACACGCTCACAGAGTGCTTATATGCTCAGCACTTGCAAGCGAGCCGACCAAAATTAACTGTAATGTCTTATCAAAAGATATTACGGCAACTTTGGAGTGCCTTAAAATGCTTGGGGTAGATATAAAAACAGGAGAAAATACCATTTTTGTAAATCCACAGAGATTTAACGAAAAAGCAGAAATAGATTGCGATGAAAGTGGCTCAACTTTAAGATTTTTGTTGCCTGTTGTTTCTGCATTGGGAATTGATGCAACAATAAATGCACACGGCAGATTGCCCCAAAGACCATTATCACCGTTAAAAGAAGAATTGGAGAAAAAGGGTGTAGTCTTTGAAACAGATAATGAGTTCCCTTTACATATAACAGGCAATTTGCAAAGTGGTGAATATGAATTAGCAGGTAATGTGAGTTCACAGTTTGTTAGTGGATTACTTTTTGCGTTGCCTTTATTAGAGGGTGATAGCAAAATAGCACTTATTCCACCTGTTGAATCAAAATCATATATAGATATGACTGTTGCAACTCTTCGTGAATTTGGAATTCTTATTGAAGAAACAGAAAATACATATATAATTAAAGGTAATCAAAAATATATTTCACCCCAAGAAATAACAATTGATGGCGACTGGTCAAATTCTGCATTTTTTCTTTGTGCAGGGGCGCTGTCAAAAGATGGAGTGACAGTTTCAGGACTCAATATCAACTCAACACAAGGGGATAAAAAAATACTTGACATTCTCAAAAGAATGGGTGCAAGTGTCCAGATAAATAATGATGAAATAACAGTTAAAAAGAATAAACTTATGGGCACAATGGTCAATGGTGGAGATATTCCCGATTTAGTGCCGATTGTGTCTGTAGTGGGTGCAATGTGTGACAATGGTGTTACACATATTATCAATGCAAGCCGTTTGCGACTTAAAGAAAGTGACCGAATTGCAACCACAGAAGCGCTACTTACAAAGGTTGGCGCAGCAGTTAGTGAAACAGACGACGGACTTGTCATTTGGGGTGAAAATGATTTAATCGGTGGAAGAGTAGAAGGCGCAAATGACCACAGAATTGTAATGTCAGCGGCAATTCTCAGTTGCCTTTGTGCGTTGCCTGTTGATATTGTGGGTGCAGAAGCAGTAGAAAAATCATATCCGCAGTTCTTTGAAAATTTTAACAGTTTAGGGGGAAAAGCAAATGTCATCAATGATGGGAAATAAAATCAAAATATCTGTTTTCGGTCAATCACATTCAAAAGCAATTGGCGTTGTGATTGACGGACTTCCTGCAGGTAAAAAAATAGATATGGAAAAAGTTATGGCATTTATGGAACGTCGTGCACCGGGTAGAAATGCTTATTCAACTAAACGCTTTGAAGCAGATAAACCTGAAATTTTGTCGGGACTTGTGAATGATACAACTTGTGGTGCGCCACTTTGTATGGTTATATATAACGAAAATCAGAATTCTGCAGACTACAACAATATAATGGATACCCCAAGACCATCACACGCTGACTATTCAGCATACATAAAGCATAACGGATTTAACGATATTTCAGGTGGTGGACATTTTTCGGGCAGACTTACAGCACCACTTTGTTTTGCTGGTGCGGTGTGTCTGCAGATTTTAGAAGATATGGGTGTTAATGTTCAGGCTCATATTTTGTCAATCAAAGATATAAAGGACGATAAATTCAATCCGATAAATGTTGAAAACTATAATATAGATAAAAAAGAATTCCCTGTCATCAATGACGAACAAGGAATTGAAATGAAGGCACAGATTGAACAGGCAAGACTTGATTCGGATTCTGTTGGTGGTGTTATCGAATGTGCGGTAACGGGCATTAAAGCAGGCTTTGGTGAGCCAATGTTTGATGGCGTTGAAAATATGCTTGCTAAAAACATTTTTGGAATCCCCGCAGTTAAGGGTATCGAATTCGGTAACGGATTTGATGCAACTACTCTTTATGGTAGTGAGAACAATGATGAATTCTGCATTGAGAATGGCGAAATTAAAACAAAAACTAACAATGCAGGTGGAATAAATGGTGGAATAACCAATGGTATGCCGATTATTTTCAATGTGGCAATCAAGCCAACTCCATCAATTGCAAAAAAGCAAAATAGCGTAAGTTTAAAAGACAAAACAGAAAAAGAATTAGAAATTGTCGGCAGACATGACCCTTGCATTGTGCAAAGAGCAGTACCGGTTATAGAGGCGGTGACAGCTTTAACTATTTTAGACATTGTTTTATAAGGTGATTTATAATGAAAGACCTTTCACAAATCAGAGAAAAAATAAATGAAATAGATAGCAAAATAATAGAACTTTGGAAAGACAGAATGGAAACTTGTCTTTCTGTTGCACAATATAAAAAAGAAAATAATCTTCCAGTGCTGGATTCTCAAAGAGAACGCGAATTGCTTGACCGTATTGGCAATATGGCTGGGGAAAATTTAGAAATATATTCTCGTGTGCTTTATGAAACTGTTATGACTATTTCTCGTTCATATCAACACCGTTATCTTAATGTGGATAGCGAATTGACCGAGAAAATCAAATCAGCAGTAGAAAACACACCAAAGTTATTCCCACAAAAAGCTATGGTTGCTTGTCAAGGCGTTGAAGGAGCATATTCAGGACTTGCTTGTGAAAAACTTTTTAAATATCCAACTGTTTCATATTTTAAAACTTGGTATGATGTTGTAAATGCTGTTGAAAAAGGCCTTTGCAAATATGGCGTTTTGCCAATTGAAAACAGTACAGCGGGTAGTGTAAATGCTGTTTATGATTTAATGGCAGAACATAATTTTTATGTTGTTAAAAGTTTGCGTTTGAAAATTAATCATTGCCTTTTGGCTAATAAGGGTGCAAAACTTGAAAACATAAAAGAAATATATTCTCACGAACAAGCTATAAATCAGTGTAGTGAATTTTTGCGTCAACACGGTAATATTAAAGTTACAGTTTGCGAGAATACTGCAGTTGCGGCAAAAATGGTTATGGAAAGTGGTCGCACAGATGTTGCTGCGATTTCATCAGAGAATTGTCGTGATTTATATGGTATGACTCTCATTTCTGATAATGTACAGAATAAAGACAACAACTATACCCGTTTTATCTGTATCTCAAAGGACTTAGAAATCTATCCCGGTGCAGATAAAACCAGTTTTGTGCTTACTCTTCCGCATCATCCTGGCTCACTTTATCACACCCTTGCTCGTTTTTATGCGTTGGGTATCAATGTGAATAAAATTGAAAGCCGTCCTATACAGAATAAGGATTTTGAATTTATGTTCTATTTTGATATGTCAGTTTCAGTTTATGATAATGCTTTTTATGAAATACTTGAACAGTTAAAGGATGAATGTGAATACTTCCACTATTTAGGTAGTTATCAGGAGATGTTATAACTATGTACGGACTTTTAGGCGAGCACTTACCCCATAGTTTTTCACCGCAGATTCACAAGGCTTTGGGCAATGATAACTATAATCTTTTTGAAATTGCACCCGAAAATCTTGAAAAGTTTATGCGTGAAAAAAACTTCAAAGGTATCAATGTAACAATTCCATATAAAAAAGCAGTTATTCCATATCTTGACGAGATTTCACCCGAAGCCGAAAAAATCGGTGCGGTTAATACAATAATCGTCCGTGACGGCAAACTCTGTGGATATAATACTGATTACTTTGGCTTTGAATATATGCTCAAAAAGTCAAAAATCTATGTTGAAGATAAAAAAGTGTTGGTTTTAGGTTCAGGTGGGGCATCTGCAACAGTACAAGCTGTGCTTCGCGATATGGGTGCAAGTGAAGTTGCGGTTTTGTCCCGCAATGGCGACGACAACTATGTTAACATGTATATAAAGCATACTGATGCAGAAGTTATTGTGAATACTACCCCCGTGGGAATGTACCCCGATAATCTTAATACGCTTGTTGACCTTGACCGTTTCAAAAATCTTTCAGGTGTGCTTGATGTGGTGTATAATCCGCTTAAAACAAGATTGATTTTAGATGCCGAGCAGAGAAATATTCCATCTTCTGCAGGACTTTCAATGCTTGTTGCTCAGGCTAAAAAAGCACATGAAATCTTTTTTGATACAACAATAGAAAATAATATCTGCGAACAGATTGAACACTCACTTACATTACAAATGTGTAATATTGTTCTTATTGGTATGGCGGGTTGTGGTAAATCAACAATAGGCAAACGACTTAGCGAGTTATTAAAAAAAGACTTTGTTGATACTGACGAAATGATTGTGAATACAGAAAATAAGCCAATCCCTGAAATCTTTACTGAAAAGGGTGAGGATTATTTTCGTTGGTGCGAAAATGTTGCAGTTAATATTGCAGGCAAAGAAAAAAGCCGGATAATCGCAACAGGTGGGGGAGTAATAACCCGACCTGAAAATTATAATTCGTTAAAACAAAACGGAATAATAGTTTTTATAAATCGTGATGCGGAGTTGTTGGCAACCGACGGCAGACCACTTTCACAAAAGTATGGCGTAAAAGAGTTATATGAAAAAAGACTGCCACTTTACCGTCAGTTTGCAGATATCGAAATTGACGGCAATGGCACAATAGAAGAAGTATCCAACAGAATTGTAAAGGAGATTTTGCTCTATGAAAATTCTTGTAATTAACGGACCCAATATAAATATGTTGGGAGTTCGTGAGCCTGAAATATATGGCAATCAAAATTATGAAACCTTGCTTTGTGATATAGAACAATGGGCAAATGAACTGAACTGCGAAGTAGAGTGCTTTCAGTCTAATCACGAAGGTGATATAGTTGATAAAATCCAACAAGCATATAATGTCTTTGACGGTATTGTTATTAATCCTGCTGCATATACCCATACAAGTATTGCAATTTTAGATGCATTAAAATCTGTGGGAATCCCGGCAGTTGAAGTTCATATTTCAGATGTAACCAAACGCGAAGATTTTCGCCAAATCTCATACGCAGGTATGGCTTGTGAAGAACATATAATCGGCAAAGGATTAGAAGGCTATAAATTAGCAATGAAATATCTTTGTAAGAATAACATTGCAGTATAGGAGAAGTATTATGTGGAATGAGATTGTTAATATTCAAGATATAAATCATTTTATGGAAACAGTTTGTTGTTTCCACGATAGCTGTATCAAAGAAATAAAATATGTAAGTGGAGCTTATGTGAATGAAAATTTGTCTATGCATCCTATCAATGATAAAAGAGTATTAAAGGTTATAGTACAACGTCAGTTTGAAGATAATCCTATGATAGAGATGGAGTTTGTTGGATTAAAAAAATTGAAACTATGTCCTGTTGATGAAAACTATACTTGTGAAATTCTTGATGCGACTATGTTTATGAAAGATAGTTGTATATGGTGGTGCGATTGTGGTGGAGTGTCTGAATTGAATATAGAAGATTATGACGGAACTATTATTTGTGCATCTCAATTTAGATGGCGTACTATTGAAGAATGTATGGGTGACAAAGAATATTTTGGAGAAAAAGATTAATAGTTATGAAGAAATGGGGGACGACCCACATCGTCCAACAAATAACAACCCCACTCTCAATCGAGAATGGGGTTTTGCTATATCGCTTTGCGTTTTGTGTTCTGCACTCTGCACTTTGCACTCTGCGTTCATCCCGACAAACTCCCAATTTGTCTAACTGCTTAAATTATAAAAACAACCCATTCTCGTAATTGAGAATGGGTTTACTTTTTGTCTGTTCGGTCTAATAAATAATCAACGCTAACATTATAATAATCCGCAAGTTTAATAAGTACATCGGCAGTTAATGCAATAACACCTGTTTCGTATTGAGAATATGTGTTCTGCGAAACATTAAGCATTTTTGCAATATCGCTTTGTTTTAAATCATTATCTTCTCTGATTGCTCTCAAATTTTTGAATACCATAATAATCACCTGTAACTATTATGCCGTATCTGTATAACAGATATTGACTTTTATCTGTAATACAGATATAATAATTGTATAAAGTGCGATTCTGTGGTTGAAAAACACAACATTACTTGAAAAACAAGTTAATGTGCGCTATAATCAATTTGCAGAATTGTGTGTGGAAAGGGTGGAATATATGAGAAATTTGATTATTAAAAGAAATAAAACTTTTGTTGGCTGTGCTATGAAACTGAAAGTTTACATAGAAGATAGTGCGTCAAATGAGATTACAATTAATGGTGTGCCTTGCCGTAAACTTGGTACAATCAAAAATGGAGAAGAACAATCGTTTTTGATAGACGCTAATGAGACAAGAGTTTTTGTTATTGCGGATAAATTGAGTAAAGATTATTGCAATGAGTTTTATAATGTTCCTGAGGGAACAGAAGATGTCTATATCAGTGGTCAGTGTAAATTTAACCCGGCAAATGGAAATGCGTTTCGTTTTGATGGTATAACTGATGAAGAAGTTTTGAAAAATCGTAAAAAAGGTACTAAAAAAGGCACGCTAGTATTAATAGTGGCGGCGATTGTTGGTGCAATCGTGGGTTGGGGTTTGTCTAGCACTTTTTTTGACGACGTAGAAATAACTCCAAAACAATTTACTGTTGATAATATGCAAATTACACTTACAAGTGAGTTCGAAACAGAATCATATCAAGGGCTAGATGAAGTATTTGTATCAAATACGGCGATTGTTTTAGTTTTAAAAGAAGAGTTTGCTTTATTAGAAGGGCTTGAAGATTATACATTGCAACAGTATGGCGAGTTGGTAATTGAGAATAATGGTCTTACAGGAACTTCTGAACTTGAAGAAATTGAGGGTCTTTTGTACTTTGATTATGAGAATAATAATATTGACAACATAACAAACTATTATTTTGCCACTATATTCAAAAGCGATGATGCATTTTGGCTGATTCAGTTCGCTGTACCTGCCGAAGAAGCTGAGTCTTCTTTGCCTCAGTTCATTGAGTGGGCAAAAACAATAACTTTCATTGAACAAATATAGAAAACAAAACCCCACTCTCAATCGAGAATGGGGTTTTATTATATCGCTTTGCGTTTTGTGTTCTGCACTCTGCACTATTTACAAAATACATGTCTGCCAATCGTAGTTATAACTGGTCTTGTCCTAATCCAACGGTTACTTGTCTTTGCAGGATTATAATAGTATATAGCGCCACCTGTTGGGTCCCAACCATTGATTGCATCACGGGCTGCTTTTTTTGCTGTGTCATTTGGCGCAACATTCCAGTTGCTGTCGCGCACTGCTGAGAATGCGCCTGACTGATAAACAACACCTGCAATGGTGTCGGGGAATGATGAGTGTCGAACTCGGTTTAATACTACTGCACCAACGGCAACTTGTCCCGTGTAACTCTCACCACGAGCTTCTGCACCGATAATTCTTGCGAGAAGATACACGTCGCTTGAACTGTATCCACCGGCTGATGAGCCACCACCCGAGCCAAGTCCTAAGTATAATAATGTTTTAGGACCTGCGATTCCGTCAGCAGTAATTCCACAATTCTTTTGGAATTGTCTTACGGCTTTTTGTGTTGCTGTGCCATAGACGCCGTCAACCGAACCGGAATATAATCCCAGTTGTCGAAGCTTTTGTTGAATCTGTCGCACTTCTTGTCCGCGTGAGCCTAATTGCGAAAGAGTCTCTCTGGTTTCAGCATAAGTGTATGCAATAGCGGTTATAACAATTACATTAACTAATATGATTGCAACAATCTGCCAAAGAAGATGCACCCTTGAACGCGTTTTAATATTGCTATTCATTTAAATCTCTCCAAAATGTTTTGTCTTTACTATGTTTACCATCTAGAAAGTATTTATTCTTAATACATATAATTTGTGGTTTTTGTGGGCATATATACTATATATAATAGTGTTGAAAAAATGTCGAAAAAATTTTTAAAAAATTTTTTAAAAAGTTGTTGACAAGTCAATTTCATTGTGGTATTATATGCAAGCTGTCTGCGAGAGCGATAGTGAAAAACTGAAAAAAGTTTTAAAAAACTATTGACAAGCTTGCGGAGTTTTGATACAATAAAACTCCACCCGCGAAATCGGGCTGGACAGACTGGACCTTGAAAATTAAACAACGACGAGATAAGTAAAAGGAACCCTGTAGATTCCATGAGGGTAAGGAATTACCGAGATGGAAGTACAAGAAACAGTAATTCTTTTGGATAACAGAAGAGTTAAATAAACGCTAAGCGTTATGAGTTAAGAAGTAAAGAGCTAAAAAGCACTTTAGAAAATGATTTCTACACTTAGGTGTAAAGATACAATTTTTTAGAGAGTTTGATCCTGGCTCAGGACGAACGCTGGCGGCGTGCCTAACACATGCAAGTCGAACGGGGTAATTACTTCGGTGATTACTTAGTGGCGAACGGGTGAGTAACGCGTGAGAAACCTGCCTTTCAGTGGGGGACAACAGTTGGAAACGACTGCTAATACCGCATAATGTTATTTGGGGGCATCCTTGAATAACCAAAGATTTATTGCTGAAAGATGGTCTCGCGTCTGATTAGCTTGTTGGCGGGGTAACGGCCCACCAAGGCGACGATCAGTAGCCGGTCTGAGAGGATGAACGGCCACATTGGGACTGAGATACGGCCCAGACTCCTACGGGAGGCAGCAGT
>CALBNX010000018.1 GCA_937896885.1 uncultured Clostridia bacterium | reverse complement strand
AATGCAAATTCTGGGGTCTTGGCGGTGACGGTACTGTTGGTGCTAACAAAGACTCAATCAAGATTATCGGTGACCACACAGATAAATATGTTCAGGCTTACTTCCAGTATGACTCAAAGAAAACAGGCGGTATCACAATTTCTCACCTTCGTTTCGGCGACAGCCCAATCAAGAGCCCATACTACATCAACAAGGCTGACTTCGTAGCATGTCACAACCCATCATATGTTGAAAAAGGCTTCAAGATGGTTCAGGACGTTAAACCAGGCGGTGTATTCCTTATCAACTGCCAGTGGAACGCTGACGAACTTAATGCTAAGCTCAACGCTGAAACAAAGAAATATATTGCTGAAAACAACATTCAGCTTTACACAGTTAACGCTATTGACTTGGCTGCTGAAATCGGTCTTGGCAAGCGTACAAACACAATTCTTCAGGCATCTTTCTTTGCTCTTGCAAACGTTCTTCCTAAGGATGAAGCAATTGGCTATATGAAACAAGCTGCTATGAAGTTCCTTAAGAAGGGTCAAGACATCGTTGATATGAACCACAAGGCTATTGATGCTGGTTTCGGTGCATATACAAAGATTGATGTTCCTGCAGACTGGGCTAACGCAGTTGACAACACAGAAGCAACAGCTTCAGTTGGCGCTGAAAAGCTCGTTAAGATGGTTGACAACATCATGCTTCCAGTAGGCAAGATGGATGGTGACTCAATCCCAGTTTCAACATTTATGGACCACGTTGACGGTCAGTTCGAACAGGGCGCTGCTGCTTATGAAAAACGCGGTGTTGCAGTTCTCGTTCCTGAATGGGATTCATCAACTTGTGCACAGTGTAACAAGTGTTCATATGTATGTCCACACGCTACAATCCGTCCTTACCTTCTCACAGAAGAAGAAGCTGCTAATGCTCCTGCATCTGCTCAAATCGTAGATAAGAAAGCAGGTAAAGGCAAGGGTGTTTATAAGTACTCACTTGCAGTTTCTCCACTTGACTGTATGGGTTGCGGAGTTTGCGTTGGCGTTTGTCCTACAGCTTCACTTAAGATGGTTTCTCGTGAATCTCAGGACTACAAGCAGGAAGCATTCGCTTACATGGTTGAAAACGTATCTGTTAAGGATGACGTTGCTGACAACACAGTAATCGGTAGCCAGTACAAGACTCCACTTCTCGAGTTCTCAGGCTCATGTGCAGGTTGTGCTGAAACAGCTTATGCTCGTCTTATCACACAGCTCTTCGGTGACAGAATGTACATCTCTAACGCAACAGGTTGTTCATCAATCTGGGGTGGTCCAGCTGCTACATCTCCATACACAACAAACAAAGATGGTCACGGTCCTGCATGGGCTAACTCACTCTTTGAAGATAACGCTGAACACGGTTACGGTATGTACCTTGGTCAGAAAGCAATCAGAAATCGTCTTATCGATGATGTTAAGGCAATTGTTGACAGCTGTAAGGCTCCTGCAAATGTAGTTGAAGCTGCTAACGAATACCTTGCAACTCTCGAAGATGGTAGCAAGAACGGTGCAGCTACAGACGCTCTCGTTGCTGCGCTTGAAGGTTTCGATTGCGATTGCGAAATGAAGAAAGATATCCTTGAAAACAAAGAATACCTTTCAAAGAAATCTGTATGGATTTTCGGTGGTGACGGTTGGGCATATGACATCGGTTTCGGTGGTGTTGACCATGTTCTCGCTGCTGGTGAAGATGTAAACATCATGGTATTTGATACAGAAGTTTACTCAAACACAGGTGGTCAGGCTTCTAAGGCTTCTAACATCGGTCAGGTTGCACAGTTCGCTGCTGCAGGTAAAGGCATCGCTAAGAAGAGCCTTGCTGAAATCGCAATGAGCTATGGTTATGTTTACGTAGCACAAATTGCTATGGGTGCTGATAACAACCAGACAATCAAGGCTATCACAGAAGCTGAAGCATACAACGGTCCATCAATCATTATCGCTTATGCACCTTGTGAAATGCACTCAATCAAGGGTGGTATGGTTAACTGCCAGGCTGAAATGAAGAAAGCTGTTGACTGCGGTTACTGGAACATGTTCCGTTACAACCCAGCTCTCAAGGCACAGGGCAAGAACCCATTCACAATTGATAGCAAAGAAGCTAAGACAAGCTACCGTGACTTCCTTATGAACGAAGCACGTTACTCATCACTTTCTCGTGCATTCCCAGAAAGAGCAGAAGTTCTCTTCGCAAAGGCTGAGGAAACAGCAAAAGAAAGATATGAACACCTTACTCGTCTTCAGGCTCTCTATGCTCCAAAAGAAGACTAATTAAAAGTTTTCATATAATAAAAAGGACTCAATCCGAAAGGGTTGGGTCCTTAATTTTTTATAATTCAATTAGACATATTCCAATTAATTATAAAAAATCCTCCACACTTTATGATATGGAGGATAATTTTTTATTCAGTTGGCATTGCCTGTCTTTGTGCTGAGTAATTAACATCAATAGCCTTTTTGAAGAGAAGATAGTCATATTCAGGGAGCCAGTCATCACCGACTGTAAGAGTTGCAAACTCTTCTTCACTTTGAGCAACATTCATTACATTAACGCCCTTAATCTGTTTATCTTCTTTATAGCAATCGTCCCAGAATGCGTGGTGACCAATATTAGTCACGCTTGATGGAATATAAACATATTCTAAATTCTGGTTGTAGCTGAATGCGTCTGAACCGATGAATTTAAGACCTTCGGGGAGTGAAAGATAAACTTCACCTAGAGCATCTCTACCTGTGAAATGTGGGTCCACTACATCAGTTGCTTTATATGTATAAATATTTGCAAGTGATGGTGTGTTGCTCCATTCATCTTGACGTTCATGAAGTTTGAAAACAGCAAGTGTTTCGATTGTTTCAAGACCTTCTGGAAGATAGATATATCTAAGGTTTGCATAGTTAAAACACATTTCGCCAAGCTTTTTAACAGATGATGGTACTACATAGGTCTGAATATCTCTTTCGTATTCAGGAGTAACATCAGCACTGAAAGGTTCTGTCTCATAACCATATTTTTGACGAAGATATTCATCGTGGTTACAAGGATAGCAAAGAATTTCTGTTTTATCTTTGTTATAGAGAACACCATCAACATCACAGTAATTAGGGTTGTTTTCGTCAACTTCTATATTCTGTAATGCCCAGCAAGAATAGAATGCTTTGCCGTCAATATCCAAAACATTTGCACCGATATTGATTGTTTTAATCTTATCGTCACAGTTGAGTGTAAACTGTCTTACAGATGTGATTGGTTTAGTTGTATCTTTTACAACCTTAAAGTTTGTTGCAGGGTCATTGTTACCTGCAATATACTCAACATCAGAAACATAGTCGATATCAAGTTCATAGAGATAACCTGTATTACTGAACTTTGAGAACTGAATTCCACTTTCTAATTCTTCATATTCAAATGTTTCATTCTGCAATGCAAGAACAGAGAAAAGCATTGAAAGGGAAACTGCAACAATAATTACAATTACAAATATTGCTTTTTTCAAGTTATAGTATTTGTAAGGCTTGTTGACATGAGGTGCTGCAAGACCCGGCACCTGATAAGTCCATATTTCGTCTTCAGGAATATCTAACTGGACGTCAGTGCCCCAGCCATTAGCTTTATTTTGCTTCTTTTCTTTCTTACTCATTCAACTCACCCCCTTAACCTTTATAACTACCAGCAGTTGATACGCCTTCTTCTTGTGCTTTCTTTTCTGTAACTTCGGCACGGCGCTTAAGGACTTCCATAACCAAGTTCTGTTTTCTGTTGTCATAATCCCAGAAAAGATATGGAATTGTCATAAGGAAGAATCCGATTGCATCAACGATAATTGGAACAACAACGATATTTCTTCTTGAACCGTCGAAGAAAAGGATTTCCCAGTTACTGTTGAAGCCATATTTAAGCAAGAAGATTGGAATAATAAGACCAACAAATGTTGTGATTGGTCCTGTGAACCAACCAAAGATACCTGCGAAACTTTCAAGACGTTCGCCTGACAAATACATCTGATAGTCACCGATACGAACACCCATATCGTGACCTGCTGTTGTTGGAACTGTCTTTGTCATTTCCATAAAGAAGAGAACAACAATACAGATTGTACCGCAAAGGGCAAGATTATCACCGAGAGTCCACATAGCAACAGCAATAATCGCATTACCGATTGCACGGCTCAACTGATAGAAAATCATAATCTGCTTATATGAGAATCTTTTTAAGAAGTATGGTGATAACAAATCTGGTGGAGTACCCGCAAATGAAATAAGTGCTACCAACAATGAATATGGAAGACCGCTAAGACGGAATGTATAGAAATAAAGGATTGTTGCGAATGGCAACATACCGTTACCGAGTGAGTCAATAAGACCAACAACTGTGTTGATAAGCAAATATTTATTTTTAAGAACACCAAACATACCGTCCCAGAACTTAATCTGAACTTTCTTTTCAATAGGTGGCTGTGGAATTCTTTCTTTAATTCTGCCTGCAAGACCCATTGTACACGCAGCTGAGATACAGAATGTTACAGGAATAACCCATCTGTAGAAGTTGATGTCTGCCCATTCATGACGAAGCATACCAACGATTGCAGGAAGAATAATCGCAAGGATTGAATTGAAAATATGTGAAAGCTTTACAGGATAGCTACGAACAAGAATTCTTTCTTGAAGGTTAGGGCTAATTCTCTTTGAACATTCTTCAAGAACATTACCGAAACCGAATACATTGTATGTAGCAAAGAGAAGGTTTGCAACCCACACACGAGTTGAAACGTCAGCAATGTTATAGACAGGAAGCCAACCGATAAGGATAACCATTACGCACTTTGGAATAACATCACAATAAAGGCTATATTTATATCTGCCGTATTTTGGAATAAGTCTTTTACGCCAAAAAATGTTACGAGCACCCACCCAACCTGAATAAAGGAAATGAGTACCAAAGGTTTTAAAGCACGCCGCAGCACTCATACCTTCAAAACTGTTGAGTGTTGTAATAAACCAGCTTGATTGGTCAAACAATCTTGAATAGTCAAATAACAATGTGGATATACCAAATGCCATCATAAGACCATAAACCAAATAAACTTTTCTTTCTTGTTTTTTAGGCAAGAAGCCCAAGTTGTCACAAACATACCACCAGATAAGCGCTGTAATATACCCGAGAGGCATATTAAGAAGATTGATAACTGAGAATGTAAGATATGGCAACTTATAGTGGTGCATAATGAGGAAACAGCTTGACCAGAAGCCGATATACTCAAGTGTTTTTGTACCTGTGTAGTTTGCGCCGACACCGATAACAACGTCCTTATATTCTTTATAAGGAACATATTTACCTTCTGCCGGAGTATTCCAATGAGTTTTGATTTCATTACCGAAATCTTTTACTTTATTAAGTATGTCGCTCATTGTTCACTCTCCCTTTCAAAATATATTCATATTATTTTAACATATTTTGAAAAAATAAACAATCATATTTAAACTTTTATCCAAAGTAAAACTATACAAAAAAAAGGACTGTTTATTGTGCAACAGTCCTTTTTCGTTTCATTTATTTGAGAATTTCAAGTATTTCTGCAATATCTTTAATTTCATAATTGATTTTTATATCGTATTTGTTTTTCAAACCTAACGGGTTATACCAACAACAGAGAATTCCTGCATTGTTGCCACCTTTCATATCGCTTGTGAGAGAATCACCGATAATCATTACTTCGTTTTTATCGAACATACCGATTTTCTCTTGCACGGCGTCAAAAAATTCTATACTTGGCTTTTCATAACCTATTTCGTCCGAGATAAATATATCGTCAAAAGTGTGAATAAGCCCTGATTGTTTGAGTTTTCTCTGCTGGGCAATTTTAGTGCCGTTTGTTACTGCATATTGCTTGTATTTACCCTTAAGTGCCATTACGGTTTCAAGTGCATTATCGCAGGGAAAAGATTTATCGCCAAGTCGCATCTGATATTCGTCGTTAAACTTATCAATATCATTGAAGTCAATGTTTTCTGTCTTAAAAAATTCAATAAATCGTTCAGTTAAAACCTGTTGTTTTGTGATTTCGTTACGCTCTAATCTTTCCCAATATTTACGATTAATTTTTGAATATCTTAAAAGCATTTCGTCGGTACACTCACCTAAACCGAATATTTCAAAGCATTTTCTGATACCATATTCTTCGGCTTTAGAAAAATCAAGAAGTGTTCCGTCAACATCCCAAAGAAGTGTTTTAATCATAATATTTCGAGTCCTTCCAAAAGGAATTTTACACCCATAAGCACAAGCACCAAGCCACCTGTGAGTTCCGCTTTATTCTTATATTTAGCACCGAATTTGTGACCTATAAACACACCGATTGCAGAAAGCAATCCTGTGATTATACCTGTTAAAACAATAACCGTGATTGCTTCATTTCTTTCATATTCAAAAGCAAATGTAACACCAACTGCGAGAGCATCAATACTTGTGGCGATTGCAAGAGCTGTTAGCTCTTTTAAACTGAGTTTGGACTCACTGCAATCACAGGTTTCGTCTTTTTCAAAGGATTCTTTTATCATTTTGCCACCGATAAATCCGAGTAAAATAAATGTAATCCAATGGTCAACACTTACAACATATTGAGCAAACTGAGAGCCGACAAACCAACCTACAAGTGGCATTCCCGCCTGAAATCCACCAAAGAAAAGTGCAATCAACCCCATCTGTTTAATATCAAGCTTTCGCATATTAAGTCCTTTGCAAATAGAAACTGCAAAAGCATCCATTGCAAGCCCTGTTGCAATCAGCAATAACTCAAACATAGTTTTCTCCCGAATAAAAAAGACTCATAAAAATGAGTCTTTAGTTTTTACATATTTAAACATTGAAATGATAACATTTTCACTTTTTGTTGTCAAGATAACACTACACTATGAAATTTTTAAACGAAGTCTCAATTTATCACTTATCATTGCTATAAATTCTGAATTTGTGGGCTTGCCACGAGTATTTTGAATAGTATAGCCAAAATATGATGACAAAACATCTACATCTCCCCTATCCCAAGCAACTTCAATGGCATGGCGTATTGCGCGTTCAACTCTCGAAGATGTTGTTGAATACATTTTAGCAACTGTAGGATATAAAACCTTTGTAACTGAACTCATCATTTCGCGGTCATTTATTGAGAGAACAATTGCTTCACGAAGATACTGATACCCTTTTATATGCGCAGGTACACCTATCTGATGCATAATTTCGCTGACAGTCATCTGCAAATCGGTGGTTTCTTGCAATTTGCTAACATCACCCTGACTTTTTGACCAACCTGTAAGTTGATTTATTCTCTGTGCTAACATCTGCACATCGAAAGGCTTTAAGAAGTAATAATCTGCACCTGCTGACAAAAGTTCTTGCTCAAATCTTGGATTATCTGCACTTGACATTACCATCATAAGTGGTTTTGTTTCTTTCTCACTTAACTGATTGATTACACCCAATGCATCTAAATTGGACATAAACGCATCCATCACCACAACATCAACATTTGCACTTTCAATTCGTGAAATAACTACTTTACCATCTTTTGGCACAAGAATTACATCACACCCATAAGTTCTCAATACATTTGTGCAGTTCTTGCCGAACTCGCTACCCTCACCCGTTAATAATACCTTTAAATTGTTGCTCATTTTCGAGACCTCCGTTTTATTTTAAAATCGTTTCGATTTCTTATTTCTGCCATATTTTACCATAAATGGTAAAATATGGCAATACCGTTTTTCAAAATAATTTAAAAAGTTTTCGACATTTAACGAAACTTATCGAGTGTGCTCTAAAATGATGGAATAAAATAAAATCCTGCAAAAATCTCGCAAAAAAGCACTAAAATATACAGTCAAAAATAAACTATACTCTTTTTCTTTGGTCTTTTTTTAACATTAATTTCAACTTTGATTTTGTTGAAAACTCTGTTGAAAATGTTTAAAACTTTGATATTTCAAGGGTTTTATTTGCTATTTATTGACATTTTTGTAAAGTTCTTTGCTTTACAGAACAAATGAACAATAAAAAAACAGTGTATATACAAATGCATATACACTGTAATTTTTGAAGGATAAATTGCAAATCTATTTAATCTCTGCGAAGTGCTTCGATTGGTGGCATTTTTGCGGCTCTTCTTGCGGGATAAACACCAAAAATTATGCCGATTGCAGATGAGAAACCAACAGCAAGGGCGATTGTTGATGGTTCAACTGCTAATGGTACTGCCATTAGATATGACACAAAGGCCGCCACGGCTACACCCAACAATAATCCTATTGTACCACCTATAAGACAAAGGATTATGGATTCTGTTAAGAATTGGAACATAATTGTTCCAGTTTTAGCACCTAATGCTTTTCTGATGCCAATTTCACGAGTACGCTCTGTGATTGATACCAACATAATATTCATAACGCCGATACCACCAACTATAAGTGAGATTGCGCTAACTGCTGCAATAAAGATAGTAAATACATTGATAACTGTATCGAGCAAGTCAATATATGTTGCCATATTTGTAACTGTGTAGCAATCTTTATCAAAATTATCGTGAAGTGAACGGATATAGTTAATTGCAGCAGTACCGATGCCATCTAACTGACTTTCATCAACAGCAGTAACATTAATCATTTCATATCTCTGTTGGGTAGAGCCATTAATCATTGATGTTACTGGAGCTGGCATGACAATCATACAACTCATCATCTGCATTCCACCCATCGATGCTGTCATCTGCTCCATCATATCTTCAGTATCCATATTCATACTGGACATAACATCAACAACGCCAACAATCTTTATTGAGAATGTCAAATCATTTGATGTGCAATAAACATATTCGCCTACTACATCTTTTCGACCAAACGCCTGCAAAGCACTACCCACATCAATAACGCCAACAGGTTTTGCCTCATCATATTCTTCTTGAGTGAAAAATCTGCCATATATACAAGGGGTTTGCATAATATTCTGCATATCAGTATTGCCACCGATACCCATTAAAAATCCCTTTTGGTCGTTTGCTGTCATCTGGCACATTGCCATACTTTGCATTGACGCATATTGCACACCGTCAAGTTTTTTGATTGCCTCTATATCAGCGTCTGTAAAATAGTCATCATCACTTGCTGTTTTGCTATTTACTGTCAAGGATATTGCACTGTTACCCATATCACGAATCATACCGACAATATAATCACGACCACCATTACCAACGGTAACGATAGAAATAACAGAAGCAACGCCGATTATAATACCCAACATTGTAAGTAATGAGCGCAACAGATTTGTTCTAATGCTGAAAACGGCAATTCTAATGTTTTCTTTAATATTCAAAGTTTACACCTCACTTATGAAGTTTTCTCTTTGACTTCTATGCCGTCTTCCATCTTTGGGTCAGGGCTCTTTAATACTATTTCATTTTCTGCCAAGCCATCAATAATCTGATAACTTGTGTCATCAAGAGTGCCCTTTGTAATTTCACGTTTTACCGCAATACCTTCTTCCATATCATATACGAATACATAATATTTTCCGTTTTCATATAACACACATTCAACGGGAACTTTAAGAACATTCTCAACAGTTGCAAGTTTAATCTTGATATCAACATCAAACCCAATAACTATTTTTTCATCTGGATTTTTAATTTTAACTTTAACAACTGCACCGCTAGCCCCTGTGCCAGTGCCCATAAGCGAACCAAGGTTTATGCCATTTGACTCAACTGCAGTTGCGCCAACATAAACAACTTCGCCTTCATACTGACTGTCAAGACTTGTAACTGTTGCTTCCATACCGACTTTGATTTTGAGAAGGTCAGATTTACCAACTGTTACAGAAACAATCATATCGTCATAGCTTTCAAGAGTGATACCTGTACCTGTTGGCGCACCATTTGTGCTACCCATCAATGAGTTAATCATTTCAGTTGTGTTTGCATCCATTCCCGATGAGCCTAATAATGATGAAATATCGATTGATGCTGTACTCTGTGCAGTTGGAACAAATTTCTCACCTGCTTTGATGTTTACAACAGTTACAATACCATCATTTTGAGCATACCAGCCATTTTTCATTTCATCATAAATATTCTTGATATTTTTATATGTGATTTCTTTTGCATCTGCAACTTTTTTGAGAGTTTCAAGCATTGAATCACTATCACCTGAACTTACAACTGCGTTTTCTGCCTGAAGTGATGAAAGTTCAGAATTAAGCTGTGCTAATTCAAGATTTTTCTGCATTAATTCTTCTGATTTTGAATTATCAGTTGAAACAACAGGAACTTTTGTGCCTGATGCAGATGCAATAAATGCGTCGATTTCTTCTTGTGTTGCACCGTTCTGTGCCATCTGCATTGCAATAGCATCAATCTGCTCTTGTGGAATGCCTGTCATCTCTGTAACAGGCTCATTATTCTCAATTTCTTTTTCGAGTTTTGCAATTTCATTCTTCTTTGCAGTAATTTCAGCATTCTTTTTATCAATTTCATTTGCCAATTCAACCTTGCGTTTTGAATTGCTATCCGCTGACTGCTTTGCATCGTTATAATCTTTCATTGCCTTATCATATTCTTTTTTAGCACTGTCAAGGTATTTTGATGCACCCCCAACATTGAATGTTGCAAGCTTATCGCCTTTGGCTACTTTATCACCAACATTCACAAGCACTTCTTCAACTATTACACCTTCAATAGCAACAAAGTTTTCAGTAACACCTGATTCAACCTTACCCACGACATCGAGTGAGTCAACAACTGTGCCATAAGCCACTTTTGTCATTTCATATTCAGCTGGTGGCTCTGGTTTAAAGTTGGAATAAAGGACATAAGAAACCAAAAGCACCATAAATATAACAAATGCAATGATGCCTATTTTTGCTTTTGCACTTTTTTTCTTGAAATTTTTAAGCAAAGAAATCACACTTTCCTATTTTAATATAAAGATATTCTACTACAATTTACTTGAAATTCCAATATATTATTTGTAAAAAAATTGTAAACTTACATTTATTTTCCACATATATTTATCAGGTGATAAATATGTTCAAAAAAACATTGTTAATAATTGTGTCTATTTCGCTCATTTTTCTTTTTGGTTGTTCAAAAGAGAGCAAATTCGGATTAGAGCAATTCACAAGCAGAATGAACACTCAATTTGATTATAGTCTCAATACCGCTGACTTTATTCTTCATATTGATGAAAATGAGAATAATATTTTGTTATGCGAATTGGACTCTTCACTTATTACCCTTTCATTAGATAGCAACAACGACATAAAAGGAATATCTTTACTTTCTACTAATTCACAAGACATTGCATATACTCTTAATTTCTTTTGTAATATGTGTTGTATATTTACGGGTAACGATTATGACACACAGAAATCAATATTTGACAGCTGTCAGATTAATACGGACACAATAAAATATGCCGACAGTAACAATGTCATTACCATCGGCAAATATAAATATACAGTTGTTTGTAATCAGTATTCGATTACGTTGTTTTGTGATAAAATTTAAAAAATCACTTATTAAACCAATAACCATTATCAGCGAGATATTTTTTGTCAGAATCGTCAAAAAACGCAGGCAATACTTTGTGTATTAACGAGTATTTTTGGCGAGTTAT
>CALBNX010000017.1 GCA_937896885.1 uncultured Clostridia bacterium | reverse complement strand
CTTTAATAATTATTTTATCGTGTGTCATTTATTTCTCCGATTTAAGTTTTTCAATTTTATCACGTAAGTATGCAGCGTGTTCAAATTCAAGAATTTTAGCTGCTGCTTTCATTTCTTCGGTAAGCCTAATAATAAGCTTCTGCTTTTCGTCACGGCTCATACGCTTTTTGCCCGACTTATCTCGACTAGAAATTTCAAGAATTTCACGAACATCTTTTGTAATTGTCTGTGGAACAATACCATGCTCTTCATTATAAGCAATTTGCTTTTCACGACGACGATATGTTTCTTCAATTGCTCTTTCCATCGATTTAGTAACAGTATCGGCATACATAATAACATGTCCATTAGCATTACGAGCAGCACGGCCAATAATCTGAACAAGTGAAGTTTCAGAACGTAAAAAGCCTTCTTTGTCTGCATCAAGAATTGCAATCAGTGATACTTCAGGAATATCAAGACCTTCACGAAGAAGATTGATACCAACAAGCACGTCAAACTCGCCAAGTCGCAAATCACGGATTAACTCCATACGCTCAATTGTATCAATATCATAGTGCATATAGCGAACTTTAATTCCGTGTCCTGACAAATAATCTGTAAGATTTTCTGCCATCTTTTTAGTAAGTGTTGTAACAAGTACACGCTCTTTCTTCTCAATGCGAACATTAATTTCTGATATTAAATCATCAATTTGTCCTTCTGTGCCACGAACAGAAATTTCAGGGTCCAAAAGACCTGTTGGACGAATAACCTGTTCGGCCGTTTGAGCACTCTTTTCTGCTTCAAATGGTCCAGGTGTTGCACTAACAAATATTTTTTGATGTGTTTTATCATAAAACTCATCAAATGTTAGTGGTCTGTTATCATAAGCAGATGGCAAACGGAATCCAAAATTTATGAGACTCTCTTTTCTTGAACGGTCACCACCATACATACCACGAACTTGTGGTAAAGTTACATGAGACTCATCAACAAATAAAACATAATCATCAGGGAAATAATCAAGCAAAGTAAATGGTGGTTCCCCTGGTTTTCTACCTGACATTATTGCAGAATAGTTTTCAATACCTTTGCAGAAACCTGTTTCCCGAAGCATTTCCATATCATACTCTGTGCGTTGACGAATTCTTTGTGCTTCAATTAATTTCCCTTGTTTCTCGAACTCTGCAACTTGTTTTTCCATCTCGTCATTTATTTGCTTCAATGCTTCTTCCATCTTTTCGGGAGAAACAACATAATGTGATGCAGGATAAATTGCCACATGTGAAACAACATTTTTAACAGCACCCGTTAAGGCATTAATTTCACTAATTCTATCTATTTCATCACCAAAAAACTCAACACGGATAGCAGTATCGTTTGAATACACGGGAAAAATTTCGACAATATCTCCCCTAACTCTGAATTTATTTCGAATAAAATTAATATCGTTACGCTCGTACTGAATTTCAACAAGTTTTTGAATTAAGTCATCACGACTCTTTTCCATTCCAGTACGCAAAGAGATAACCATACTTTGATAATCAATAGGGTCACCAAGCGAATAGATGCAAGATACACTAGCAACAATGATTACATCTCGTCTTTCAGACAATGCAGAAGTTGCAGAATGTCGCAATTTATCTATTTCATCATTTATTGCCGAGTCTTTTTCAATGTAGGTATCTGTATTAGCTATATAAGCTTCAGGTTGATAATAATCATAATATGAGACAAAATATTCAACTGCATTTTCAGGAAAAAACTCTTTAAATTCAGAGCAAAGCTGACCTGCAAGAGTTTTGTTATGTGCCAATACAAGTGTAGGGCGGTTAAGCTTTGCAATAATATTAGCCATAGTAAATGTCTTGCCGGAGCCTGTAACACCCAGCAGAGTTTGTTCCTTATAACCTTTATTGACACCATCAACAAGCTTTTCGATTGCTTGAGGTTGGTCACCTGTTGGTTTATAATCACTGACTAATTTAAACATACAAAACCTCGCGTACATTTGTTCATTATATTATACAACATCTAAAAAACTTTATCAACATTATCATAAAAATTATTGCATAAAAATCTTGTAGGAGTGATTTTTATGATGAATTACATTTGGATAGTAATAATATTTTTTTCGATAATTACTTCTCTATTCAATGGAACAATAAATGAAGTTTCAAATAGCATTCTTACAAGTGGTAATACAGCCGTTGAACTTTGTTTCTCACTGTTAGGTACATTTTGCCTTTGGAATGGTATTATGAATGTTGCTGAAAAATCGGGATTATCAAAAATGCTTTCTAAAATTATGTCACCAATTCTTTGCAAACTTTTTAAAGGACTTGATAAAAATAGCGATGCAATTATGCCAATAAGTCTTAATATTACATCCAACTTATTAGGACTTTCTAACGCAGCAACGCCTATTGGAATTGAAGCAATGAAGAAGTTATCAAAAGATAATAAAAATAAAGAAACTGCAAGTAATAATATGGTGTTATTTGTTGTTATGAATTCAGCGGCTTTAAGACTTATTCCAACAACCGTTGCCGCTATTCGTTCAAATCATAATTCAATGAACCCTTTTGAAATAATTTTTCCATCTATTATTACTTCTGTTTGTGCTTTAACTGTTGGTATAACAATGACAAAAATGCTTGAAAGGTTCTTTAAATATGACTAATATTTCTAACTATGTTTTACCAGTCTTTTTGTTGGTGATTATTGGATTTGGCTTTTATAAAAAAATTGATGTTTTTGGAACATTTGTTGACGGCGCCAAAAAAGGATTTGATGTTTTTTTATCTATTCTTCCATCACTCACAGCGCTTTTTTTAGCAGTACAGGTATTAAAATCATCACAAGGAATAGATATAATTACAAAACTACTCACACCCATCGCAAACTTGCTCAAAATTCCGGCAGAAACGCTTCCATTGTGTATTTTGTCACCGATTTCAGGCGGAGGGTCATTAAGTGTTTATGAGTCAATTATAAGCGAATATGGGCCTGATTCATATATAGGGCGAGTTTCGTCAGTTATGATGGGTTCAACAGAGACGACCTTTTATGCAATAGCTGTGTATTTCGGTGCCGTTGGTGTAAAAAAAATTCGGCACACAGCTTTCTGTTCACTGTGTGCCGATTTTACTAGTTTTATTTTAGCGGGATTCTTTGTACGACTATTATTTTATTAATGATTCGCCATCCATTTCTGCTGGTTGCTCTAAACCTAAAATTTTAAGCATTGTTGGAGCAATATCACAGAGCTTGCCACCTTCACGAAGCTCACAAGGATAATCTGCAACGATGAATGGTACTGGGAAAGTTGTATGAGCTGTAAATGGAGAACCATCTTCTTCATACATTTTGTCTGCGTTACCGTGGTCAGCTGTGATAAGCAATGTGCCACCCATTTCATGAACAGCTTCATAAAGAGAGCCAACACAAGTGTCAACTGCTTCAACGGCGTCAACTGCAGCTTGGAATACGCCAGTATGTCCAACCATATCACAGTTTGCAAAGTTTAAAATGATAACATCATATTTGCCACTTCTAACTGCTTCGTTAACCTTTTCAGAAACTTCATAAGCACTCATTTCTGGTTTAAGGTCATATGTTGTAACTTTCGGCGAATTAACAAGAATTCTATCTTCACCATCATACTGTGCTTCAACACCACCATTGAAGAAGAATGTTACGTGAGCATATTTTTCAGTTTCAGCAATTCTCAACTGAGAAAGACCTTTATCTGCAAGGTATTCACCAAGTGTATTTGTAAGAGACTGTGGCTTGAATGCAACATCAACGTTAGGCATTGTTGCATCATATTGAGTCATACAAACATAATAAACTGGGAAGAACTCTCTTTCAAAGCCATTGAAATCAGGGTCAACGAATGTTCTTGTAATTTCTCTTGCACGGTCAGGTCGGAAGTTAAAGAATACAACACTGTCATTCTTTGAAATTCTGCCTTCATTCTCAAGACAAACTGTTGGTTCAATAAACTCGTCGGTAATATTCTTGCCGTCAGCATCAACCTTTTCATAGCTTTCTTCAACAGCTTTAACAGGGTCAGCAGCAAAAATGCCTTCACCCTTAACAAAAGCGTTATAAGCAAGAACAACACGTTCCCAGCGGTTATCTCTATCCATAGCATAGAAACGGCCAACAACTGTTGCAATCTTACCTACACCGATTTCATCAAGCTTTGCCTGTGCATCAGCAAGAAAATCCTTACCACTTGTTGGTGGAACATCACGGCCATCCATAATGCAATGAAGGTAAACTCTTTCAAGTCCCATCTTCTTTGCAAGTTCCACAATAGCCCAAATATGACTGTTATGTGAGTGAACACCACCATCACTCATAAGGCCCATAAGGTGAAGTGATGTACCATTGTCGATAGCATTCTGAACAGCTTTCACCATCGCTTCATTGTTGAAGAAATCGCCATCTTTAATGGATTTTGTAATTCTAGTAAGTTCCTGATAAACAACGCGACCAGCACCAATGTTTGTATGGCCAACTTCAGAGTTACCCATCTGACCATCTGGAAGACCAACATCCATACCAGATGCACCGATATATGTCATTGGGAAATCAGCCATGAGTTTATCAAGATTTGGAGTTTTTGCAGTAACAATTGCGTTACCATAATCAGATGGATTTTTTCCAAAGCCATCCATAATACATAAAACTAAAGGTTTTTTCATTCTTTTCACCTATTTAATTATTTTGAAGCTGCAGCAACAATTTTTGAGAAATCAACTGCTTTAAGTGAAGCGCCACCAATAAGACCACCGTCAACATTGATTTTTGCAACAAGTTCATCAGCATTTGCTGCATTCATTGAACCGCCATACTGAACTGTAACTGTTTCAGCTACATCTGCGCCATAAACTTCAGCAATAGCAGCACGAACATAGCCATTGCCTTCGTCTGCCTGGTCAGCAGTTGCTGTAACACCTGTACCGATAGCCCAAACTGGTTCATAAGCAATAATTACGTCTTTAAGCTGTTCTTTTGTTACATTTGTAAGAGCCATCTTTGTCTGGAACTTAAGAAGAGTTTCTGTGTAACCAAGTTCCCTCTGTTCAAGAGTTTCACCAACACAGATGATTGCTTTAAGACCTGCATTAAGTGCTGCGAGTGAACGAAGGTTTACAGTCTGGTCTGTTTCACCGAAATACTGTCTTCTTTCACTGTGACCGATTACAACATATTCAACGCCTGCTTCTTTAAGCATATCTGCTGAAATCTCACCTGTGTAAGCACCTGATGCTTTGAAATGTACATTTTCTGCACCAATTTTGATGTTTGAACCTTTTGCTGCTTCAACTGCTGCTGGGATGTCAATGAATGGTACGCAAAGTACTACATCGCAATCAGCATCAGCTACTAGCGGTTTCATTTCTTCAATGAGTGCCTTTGCCTGAGATGGTGTATTATTCATTTTCCAGTTACCTGCTATAACTGCTCTACGAAGTTCTTTTTTCATAATTTTTTTACTCCTTATCATAAATTGTGGGAGAACTGCTAAGTTCTCCCATAAAAATATTCAAATTATTTCTCGTTGAGAGCTGCAATACCTGGAAGCTCTTTGCCTTCAAGGTATTCAAGAGATGCGCCGCCACCTGTTGAAATGTGTGACATCTTGTCAGCAAAGCCGAGTTTCTGAATAGCAGCAGCAGAGTCGCCACCACCGATGATTGAAATTGCATCACTTTCAGCAATAGCTGTTGCTACTGCGATTGTACCTGATGCAAAGTTTGCCCATTCAGAAACGCCCATAGGACCATTCCAGATAACTGTGCCAGCGTCTTTAACTGCATCAGCAAAGATAGCCTGTGTCTTAGGACCAATGTCAAGACCCATCCAACCTTCTGGAATTTTGTCAGAATCAACTACCATTGATTCTGTATCAGCAGCATATTCCTTACCAACTTTGTTATCAACAGGAATAAGGAACTTAACACCTTTTTCTTCAGCTTTCTTCATCATTTCAGCTGCAAGTTCAACTTTATCAGCTTCAAGAAGAGATGTACCGATTTCGTAACCGAGTGACTTCATAAATGTATATGCCATACCGCCACCGATGATAAGTGTGTCACATTTATCAATAAGGTTTGTGATAACACCAATTTTATCAGAAACTTTTGCACCACCAAGTATAGCAACAAGAGGTCTCTTTGGATTCTCAAGAGCTCCACCGATAAACTCGATTTCTTTCTGGATAAGGTAACCACAAGCTGCAGGAAGATGGTCTGCTACACCTGTTGTTGAAGAGTGTGCTCTGTGAGCTGAACCGAAAGCATCATTAACATAGAGTTCTGCAAGGTCAGCAAACTTCTTGCTGAGTTCTGGGTCATTCTTTGTTTCGCCCTTTTCATAGCGAACATTTTCAAGAAGAAGAACTTCGCCATCTTTAAGGTCAGCAGCGAGTGCCTGTGCACTTTCGCCTACAACGTCTTTTGCCATTTTAACTTCTTGACCAAGGAGTTCAGAAAGTCTTGCAGCAACAGGAGCAAGAGAGAATTCTGGAACAACTTCACCCTTTGGACGACCAAGGTGTGAGCAAAGAATAACTTTTGCGCCATTTGCGATAAGATATTTAATTGTTGGTAATGAAGCAACAATTCTCTTGTCACTTGTAATTACGCCATTTTCCATTTTTACATTGAAGTCGCAACGAACAAGAACTTTCTTGCCAGCTACCTGTAAATCTTCAACAGTCTTTTTGTTTAATGCACTGCTCATTTAAAATACATCCTTTCAAAAGAAATAATTTATAATTTAACCATTGACATTTTATAATAAAACTCAATAATTTTCAAGAGTAATAACTATATTTGTTAAAACTTTATCATTTTATCCATTATATTGGGCTAAAATTGAATTTGTTTTGTCTATAATCATATTTTTTAACTCTTTTGGTGACCGAACTTTAATCTTGTCACCATATTGCATAATCCATGAAACCAAGCCATCAGTTACAGCAACATCAATCTTTGTAATAAAATGTTCATCATCAAAAGGCCTCATTGGACATTTTTCGCCAAATCTATCAATAAATTCTTCAATCATTGAGTTATTACAGATAAATTCAACTGGTTTAATGTCACCTGAAAACATTGAGAGATGTTTATTACTATAATCTGCTGTATCAAATGAAGTTGTGTATGGTGAAACATCAGAAAAGCGACGAGCCATAGCATCAGTAACCACAACACTTTTTAACCTGTCAACTCTCAAATGAATTAAGTTGTCATATTTATTGTGATTACCAACGAGATAGTAATGGTCATTTGACCAAATTAACGCATATGGATTGATGGTCATTTTCTTTTCTTCATAAACTGCTTTTTTTCCATCAACTACTTTTCTTCTGCGATAAATAACTTCCACCTGTTTTCTTTTAAGTATAGCAGAATCAAGAATATCGATGTTATAGAAAATGCTTTCATTATCACATTTGTTTCGATTATCAATATAAACCTGTTTTTCAATTCTGCGATATTGATATCCACTTGCAAATTTTGAAAACTTTTTAAGTAAGGCCTTTGTTTTCTTTGCAGAGATAAAGTTTGCAGATTGAACTGCATCAATAAGCAATCTCAATTCTGGCAACTCAAAGTGATATGGCACCATAAAATATCCGCGTGGTGATTGAGATTTAATTATTTCATAACCATATTCATTCAAACAGTCAATACAGTCATAAACAGTTTTTCTCTCACATTCGATGCCATAATCTTCTTTAAGATAGCGAATTATATCATTAGCAGATAGCAAGTGTTCTTCATCAGATTTGCTTGCAAGAATATCGATAATATAAAGCAAACGAAGTTTCTGTTTTGATGCTGTTTTCATATTATTTCATAATTGTGAGCTTATTATTGATATCAATAAGCACATCTTCATCAATCTTAATATGCTCACGGTCATAAGTCATAATACCATTAACTTCGTTTTCAACGTCACTAACTTGTGTGTAAACCGTTGCACTAAGACCTTTATCAATAAGTGGAATAATCTGTCTTTCGTGCAAGTTTTTATATGCCTTTGAAAGCGATTCTTTAGTCTTATACATCATATAACCAAAGCTCTTTGATTCGTCCCAAGTGTGGTCGCTGACAATTCGGCTATATCCACCGTATTCAGAAACGACAAAGATTCTACCATCATTTCTGCGAGGTGTTACTGGTACAACATATCTGTGCATACTGTTAAAGTCACCTGCACCTTGGTCGTGCCAACCGCTAGCATGGTCAACAAGTCTTGTTGGGTCAAAGTTTTTAACACTTGTTGCAATCTGAACTGCGTCAAACTGTCCCCAACCCTCATTAAATGGTACCCATACTGAAATACAAGTATGGTTGAACAACTGATTAAGCATTTCATTAAGCTCGCGCTTAAATTCATCTCGCCATTTCTTTTCGCCACGTTTAAATGCTTTATATTTATTATCTTTAACATGAATAGCAAAGAAAGGTGTAACACCAGCAAGGAATGTGCCTATGTATTCACCACCACTAACCATATCTTGCCATACAAGCATACCAAGACGGTCACAGTGATAATACCAACGGTCAAGTTCAACTTTAATGTGTTTACGGAGCATATTGAAACCTAATCTCTTCATTGTTTCAATATCATAAATCATTGCTTCATCTGTTGGTGGTGTCATACCACCATCTGACCAATAGCCCTGGTCAAGAAGACCTTTTTGGAAATATGGCTCGTTGTTAAGGAAAAATCTTGGAATACCATAATTATCCTTTTCCATTGAGAATTTACGCATACCAACATAACTCTTAACTGTATCAACAGTTTTACCATCTTTTAAGAGTTCAATTTTAAGGTCATAAAGGAACGGATTTTCAGGTGACCAGAGTTTTATGTCGTCAAATTTAATTGTATCATCCATTGAAATTGTGTTTTCAGATACAACTGTTTCACCATCAAAAACAGTAACCTTTACGTCAAGATTTTCTTCTGTTGCAAATGTCTTGATTTTAAGAGTTTTCTCATCAATATCAGGAATCATACGAAGTTTTGTTATGTGGCATTCATCAGTTGCTTCAAGCCAAACACTCTGCCAAATACCTGATGTTGCAACATACCAGAAACCATGAGTATCAATAACCTGTTTACCACGCTGTTGCCAACCTTTTTCAGTTGGGTCATAAACGCAGACAACAAGTTCATTTTCACCTTCGACTAACAAGCTTGTAATATCAAGTGTGAATGTTGCATAACCACCTGTATGTGTTCCTGCAAGAGATTTATTCACATAAACCTTACATTGCCAGTCAACTGCTGCAAAATTAAGAAGAATATTCTTGCCTTTCATATTTTCAGGAATTGTGAATGATTTTTTATACCAAAGGCGCTGACTTGGGAGCAATGGTTTCTGCACCCCTGAAAGCATACTTTCAACAGCAAAAGGAACTACGATTTCACCGTCAAAATCTTCTGCCCATTCGCAATTTGCACCTTTAATTGCATAGTCATAAACACCATTAAGTGACATCCAGTCACTACGTTCCATTTGTGGACGAGGATATTCAGGCAACGGATTATTTCTGTCAACCTTATCTGTCCAACGAGTTTTCATAAATCCCATAATTTTTACCTCCAAATTGAACAAAGCCCATTAAGGCATAATATCATATATATTTTAATACATAATTATGAATTTGTCTATTGAATTTTTAAAATTTCTTTGATATAATATGCGAGTATTCACGGGTATCGAAAAGCGAGTGCGTCTGCACGAGTCTTCGGGCACCGCAAGTGTCACACGGAATCTATTTTTTTAACTTAATATGCGGGTATGGTGGAATTGGCAGTTTTGTGCCGAGCGCATCCCGCGGATGATGAAGCGATGGCACAAAAGACGCAGCGGTCGAAAAGCGAGTGCGTCTGCACGAGTCTTCGGGCACCGCAAGTGTCACTCGGAATCTATTTTTTTAACTTAATATGCGGGTATGGTGGAATTGGCAGACACGCAAGATTTAGGATCTTGTGCCGAGAGGTGTACAGGTTCGACCCCTGCTACCCGCACCAA
>CALBNX010000016.1 GCA_937896885.1 uncultured Clostridia bacterium | reverse complement strand
TTCAATTCAGGATGTTTCAACAAAAACTTATTAATATTATGCTCTACATCAAGCAATCCATCACGGCGGCGTTTCGCACTTCCCATTTTCTTATATATGATATTTTGCTTTTCTTTTGGCATTCAAATCAGTCCTTTCAAAATCTGTATATATAAAATATGAAAGAAACTTTCAAAATGAATTTTCATATATACAAAAACGCCACGGCAAGTATGCAACCGTGGCGTTTCGTCTTTCTTTCGAAAGGAGGTTATATGAATTGCCTTTTAATGTTATTCACGCAAGGAAAAAATTTTAAAAACCCTGTAAGTAAAGACAATCCACCGTGCAAAACTCCAATCATTGATTGGTAATATTAATATGAGTTTTGGGGATTGGGTACAAGCGAATAAACCATCCCTATATTTTGCTTGTTATTTTACAAGAAGATATCCCATTTTCCATCATCTAATCTTGCTTATCCATTATCTGCTCGTTGCACCAAGAATACTTATATGGTATAATAAACTCATACTAAACTTCGGAGGTCAATATGGCGAATTTTATTTCTACAGAGCGTGTACTCATGAAATTAGATGAACTTTTAAGCAGAAATGATTATGCATCTGCTGAAAGACATATTTTATATTGGCTTGGTGAAGCAGACAGTGCTAATGACAAGCGTTGTAAACTTCTTCTTACAAACGAACTAGCAGGACTTTATCGCAAACTTTCAAGAGAAGAAGATGCATTGATTACTGTGCAGAATGCCCTTGAATTAGTTAGAGATATGGGCATTGAAAACAACATTGGTGCAGGTACAACCTATATCAACTGTGCGACAGTATTAAAGGCATTTGGCAGAGCAGAAGACTCTATGCCTTTATTCGAAAAAGCATTGAATGTGTATAAGGAAAAACTTGAAAGTAACGACAAGCGTTTTGGTGGGCTTTATAACAATATGGCTTTGTCTTTAGTTGATTTGAAACGCTTTGATGATGCCTATAAATTGTATGAAAAAGCAATTTCTGTTATGGGAAAGCATAATGATGGTATGCTTGAAGTTGCTATTACTTATCTTAATATTGCAAGTGCAAAAGAAGCAGAATTAGGGCTTGAAGATAGCGAAAAAATCATAGAAGAATATCTTTATAAAGCCATGAAACTTTTAGATGAATACGAAAACAGAGATGGATATTACGCCTTTGTGTGCGAAAAATGTGCATCAGTTTTTGGGTATTACGGATTTTTTGTATATCAGAATGATTTAACTGAAAGAGCGAGGAAAATTTATGAAAGGTCTTGAACTTGCTGAAAAATTTTATAAAGAATGTGGCGAGAAAATAATTGACGAAAATTTTTCTCACATAAAACAATATCTTGCATTCGGGCTTACGGGTAGTGGGTCGGAGTGTTTAGGCTTTGATGATAATATTTCTCAGGACCACGATTTTGAAGCGGGATTCTGCATATTTATTCCTGATGAAGATTTAGTTTCTGAAAGAGATGAATTCTTGCTTGAGCGTGCTTATTCAAAATTGCCAAGGGAATTTATGGGATATGAAAGAAGTAAACTTAATCCTGTTGGTGGAAATCGCCATGGAGTTATAAGAATAAGTAAGTTTTTCAAAGATAAAGTTGGAGATAGTAACGGAAACATCACAACTGATGGGTGGTTTTGCATTTCAGAGCAGTTTCTTCTTGAAGCCACAAACGGAAAAATATTCTGTGATAATTTTGGACTTATGACAGACATTCGCAACAAATTATCATATCTCCCTGAAGATATACGCCTTAAAAAGTTAACAGGAAACATTCTTGTTATGGCACAATCAGGTCAATACAACTACAAAAGGTGTATTGACAGACAAGAAACTGGTGCAGCACAATTAGCAATAGGCGAATTTGTGAATGCAACTTTGAAAGTAATTTTTCTGTTGAACAAAAAATATATGCCATACTACAAATGGTCATTCCGTGCGTTAAAGGACCTTGAACTCTTATCAGAATTATCTGACCAACTTGAATACCTGATTTCAAGTACAAACACAAAAAAAGAGTCAGAAATAAAAATTGAAGTAATCGAAGATATTGCTAAATCTATAATAAACGAACTTGAAAAGCAAAGTTTAACTCGTGCATCTTCAAACAATCTTGTAAATCATGCATATTCCATAAATGATAAAATCCAGGATTCAGAAATACGAAACTTAAATGTAATGTATGCAGTATAAAACAAAAGCAATAAACGAAAATTAAAAGTTTCTTCTACCCTATTGAATTTACTTTTAGTTGTTGTATAATAGGAAGTGCAAGGTTACTATGCCCCAGGGTCAACTTAATTCTTCTTACATGGGGCAAAATCGCTTATCCTTTCCGCTGACTTTCAGTTGTGAAAGAAAAGTATAAATTTTTTCAAAATTTATGACCTTGCACACGCTAAAAATTTTTGCCCTGCAGACGATAAATCGTTTTTGCTACGACAAACGAGCGCTGCCGGTGGCAGATGAAGCGAAGTTGATTATTGTGTGAAAATACAGAGCGGTGCGACGCGCTCCAAGCGAGCAACGCGACAATATTTTCAGTGGGCAAATCATAAATATAATTCAAGACCTTGCATTTCACATGCAAGGTCTTCTTTTTAATACTTTAACACAAAATTAGCCGGTGGGGTGTGGATACCCCATCGGCTTTTAGTGTGAATATTAAGTTTTAGTTGTTGGAATTGTCAAGACAAGGAACCGTCCCCTGTCTTATTTCAGTTTGCTTTTTCTTTGTCAAGACAAGGAACCGTCCCCTGTCTTACCGTCCCCTAATTGTTTTGGTCACTTTCTTTTTCTTATGTTCTTTTATCACCATAAATATTAATACTGCTAATTTTTCAACAAACAGAATAATTAAATATATAGAAGCAAAAAACATTATAATAATTCCGTCAGCATTGCCTAACTCTCTTCGCGGAATTAGTCTTATTTTCCATTCAATATTATTTACAAACGCTAAAATAAGAGTAAGAATAAAAAAAACAAAACTAATTAACGAACCCCTTGTCACATATTGTCCACTTTTATTTACGAACAACAATGAACTCATTACAGATGATATTACAAGCAATACAAAAAATACTATTTCAAAAAAACCAAGTCCATTCCAATATGGTGAAACGATAACTTCTATTAATAAAACAAATATGAGACCTTGAAGAAAGCCATCAAGCACAGACCAAGAATACTTTTTCATCACAATCCCTCCGTATCCCATAATAAATGCACAGGGGACGGTTCTTTTGTGTCGTCCCTTGTGACTTTTTTCATCTAACCTTGATTCAAATATATCACTAATTTTGTATAAAGTCAACCAGACAAAAAGTGTCCCTTGATTGTTCTTGTTTTTGACTATGTTTTGTGCTATTATTGGTATATAAAGGAGTTGGGTTTATGAAAAAGAAGATTATAATTATTGCTTTGGCGCTTATTTTGATTGGTGGATTTATTGCATCTGCTATTTTAATTCCAAAAATAGAATATGCAAAAGATTCGGGTGATACTGAAGAATTATTCAGACAAAATGTTGCTTCGGTAGGTTATGAAAACACTATTGAAACTGCTATTCCACAAACTGAACTTTACGATATTATAAAAGCTCACTTTGACTCCCCTCTTGCTGACGGCAAGACAGAGAAAAAAGCAATTATTATAGGTTTCGATGGTTGTCGTGCTGATGTACTTAAAGAAATGCGAGATGAAAAGAGTGCCATTTCTTCAATGCTCCACGATGGCGCATCAATAAATCTTGCCTATTGTGGTGGTGTAAACTACCCTACTACTAACACTCAAGACACATCAACTGCACCCGGCTGGTGCTCAATTCTCACAGGTGTGTGGGCAGACAAACACGGTGTTACTGCAAATGGTATTACAAAATCACTTGAGTACAAAACACTTCTTACTACTCTTGTTGAAGATGAAATTATAGACAGTTCTACATTTATTACAAAGTGGAAAGGTCATTTTGACAGAAAGAATGCTACATATAATGACGAAAAAGCATATTGTGAGCAAAACAAACTCAATGTTTCGTTTAACAGATGCAAAGATGATGTTGCATCACATGAATACACATTAAACGAAGTTAAAAAGAGTGATTGTGCTGACTTTATCTTTGTAATTTATGAGCCAACTGACAGTACAGGTCACGGTTATGGTTTTACAATCAACAATCCAAAATATAAAGAGGCGTTTAAAACTGCTGACCAATATGGTTTGGAAACTATTGATGCAATCAAAGCAAGAGCAACTTATGACACAGAAGATTGGCTTATTATAATTACATCTGACCACGGCGGAATTGGTACAGACCACGGTGGTGCAAGTATTCAAGAAAGAATGACATTTATTATTACAAATAAGGAATTTGACTATGAATAATCTTACATTTGAACAAATTAACAACGCTGAATTTAAGCTTTTTAAAGAAAATCCAATACTCAAAAATCCTTGGAACAGCTTTGTTATTGCTGACCCGAGTGTGCTCACTCCCGATGTGTCACACGACGGCAAATGGCATTTATTCTGTCACACATTTTTTGGTGTTTATCGTTATGAGAGCGTTGACGGTATAAACTTTAAAAGCAAAGGCAAGATTGTCAACCGTGCAATGCGACCCAATATCAACTATATTGACGGTAAATACTACTTATTTTTTGAGCGTACAAGACCTGTGATTTTTAATCTTTTGAGCCTTGTGGGTGCTAAATGGAAATCAGAAATATATTGCGTTGAATCCACTAATCTTAATGATTGGTCAGAGCCATATTTGGTTATTGGCAAAACCCGTGATTATGAAGAATACAACAATGGTTATGCAATTTCAAATCCATTTTTGATGGCTACTGAAAGTGGTTACAGAATGTATTATTCTTGTGGTCAGACATTTATTAAAGATTGCGGATTTTGTGAGCCTACACACATAAGTTTTGCAGAAAGTGAAAGTATCACAAATGGCTTTGTATCAAGGGAAAAGCCTATTATTAGTCCCGATAAAAACATTGAATACTTAAATCTTTGTTCGGGTTGTTTGAAGGTATATAAGCTCAAAGATTGCTACATTGGTCTTCAAAATGGACTTTTTGAAAAAGACGGAAAAAGTCATTCTGCAATTATGCTTTTAAAGTCACAAGACGGTGTGAATTTTGAATTTGTAAAGCCGTTTTTAGTGCCACAAATTCAAGGTGATAGCAAATGGATGGCACAATATGTTTATGCTTGTTGTCTTACATATTACAACGGTAAACTAAGACTTTATTTCAATGCAAGAAATGTGTCGAATAATCTGACAGGTAGAGAATGCATTGGTATTTATGAGGCGGATATATAATAAATGCAGGACGAGTAAGTTCGTCCTGCATTGTTTTTATGCGATAAATTCAAATTTGTATTACTCTCCTTTTTTTGTGTTGAAATTATAAACAAATTAGTATATAATTGCTTTGATAAAAAATTCACAACTTGAAATGGGGTTTATTCTATGGCAAGATATGCGATTTATGGTGCAGGGTCACTTGGTACTGTACTCGGTGCATTTATTACTAAAAATGGTGGCGAAGTTGACCTTATCAACAGAAATAAGGCACACGTTGAGGCACTTAACACAAAAGGTGCAAAGATTATCGGTACAGTTGATATGTTAGTTCCTGTTAAGGCTATCACACCTGACCAGATGGAAGGCAAATATGATGTTATTGTTCTTCTTACAAAGCAGTTATTCAACAAAGAAGTTGTAACAATGCTTAAAGATTATCTCACCGAAAATGGTGTTATTGTAACTTTGCAGAACGGTATTCCTGAACCTGGAATTGCTGAAATTATCGGCACAGAGCACACAATGGGTTGTGCTGTTGAATGGGGCGCAGCATTAGTTGAACCTGGTGTTTGCGAGCTCACAAGTGACAAAGATTCACTTTCATTCCACATGGGCAAAATGGATGGTATTACTGACGCACAGTTCAAGATGGTTAAAGATTTGCTCGAAATGATGTGCCCTGTTCACGAAGAAGAAAATCTTATGGGTGCTCGTTGGTCAAAGCTTTTAATTAACTCAACTTTCTCAGGTCTTGGCACAGTTGTTGGTGGTGTTTTCGGTGATGTTACTGAAGACAAGGCAGGACAAAAAGTAGCAATTCGTTGTATGAAAGAAATCATTGATGTTGGTCACGCAGCAGGCGTAGAATTCGCTCCTGTTCAGGGTAAAAACATTGTTGGTCTTTTCTATTGGAAAGGCGCATTAAAGCGTGCATTCGGTTGTTTCTTACTTCCAATAGCACTCAAAAAACATAGAGATATTGAGCCATCAATGTTACAGGATTTGAAAAAAGGCAAAGCTTGTGAAGTCGATGCTATCAACGGTGTTGTTTGTGATTTCGGTAAGAAATGTGGCGTGGCTACACCAATCAACGACAGAATTGTTGAAATCATCAAGAAAATTCAGAATGGTGAGCTCAAAGCTTCAAAAGAAAACTTCAAACTTTTTGATGATATTCTTTGATAAATTTGGCAAAACTAACGGTAGTCTTTATGACTACCGTTTTTTATTGCAAAACTATACAAAAAAGTATGGTTTTTTTTATTGATTTGTGCAACTAATGAATTGGTTAAAACTATTGAAAATATTGATAAAATCATTTATAATTATTATTTAGTGAAAATAGGACAAGCAGGTGAAAAAATGGAACTTTCAAAGAAGAATGTTAAAAAAATTCTCGGCATTATTACTTTTGCAATAATTCTTTTAGCCGTGTCACAGAATCTCACAGCAGTTATGGGCTTTTTATCAGGTATTCTTGGTATTTTAGCACCTGTTATTGTGGGGCTTGCTTTGGCATTTATGTTAAATATTCTTATGAATGTTCTTGAAAGACGCGTATTTGCATTTATGAAAAAGAGCAAAAAAAGAGTTGTGAGAAATCTTTTTAAGCCTGTTAGCCTTGTTTCAACTCTTCTTCTCACTCTGGGTTTCTTTGTTCTTTTGCTTTTCATAATTATTCCACAGTTAAAGGATACAATTATGTTGCTTGTTGAGAAAATCCCTGTTTATTATACAGATTTAATTAACTGGATTGAGTCTCTTATTGTGCGCTTTGGTCTTGATGTAAACACTGAGATACTTCACAACCCGAAATTTGACATCAATAATATCTATGCAATGGCACAGAATTTCTTTACAATAGAAAGCACAGGTGATATTCTAAATACTACATTGGGTGTTACATCATCACTTATCTCCGGTGTTTCAAATCTTGTTTTGGGTCTTATTATTGCAGTTTATATTCTTGCAGAAAAAGAGAATATCGGTAAATTCACAAGTAGATTTTTCTCAGCTGCACTTCCTGAAAACATCTTTTTAAAAGCAAAAGAAATTTGCAGTGTTGCTTCAAATTCCTTTGCAAGCTTTATTACAGGTCAATTCACTGATGCATTTCTTTTAGGTTCAATGTGTTTTATTGGAATGTTAATTTTCAGGTTCCCGAATGCTGCAGTTGTTTCAATCATAATCGGTATCACTGCACTTGTTCCAATCATTGGTCCTATTGTTGGTGAAGTTATTGGTTGCTTGATTATTTTTATGGAAAGTCCTATCAAAGCACTTTTCTTTATCATTTTTGTTCTTATTCTCCAGATGATAGACAACAACCTTATTTATCCAAGAATTATGGGCAAATCTGTGGGACTCCCCGGTGTGCTTGTTTTTATCGCAGTTGTAATCGGTGGTAACATTGGTGGTATTCTTGGTGTGCTATTAGGTGTGCCAACAGCGTCTGCAATTTATGCTCTTGTTATCAACTGGCTTAAAAACAAAAAGCAGAGAGAAAGAGAATTAGTTAAAGTTCAAAATACAGAAGAAATAAAAGAAGAAGTTACAGAAGAAAACAGTTAAAGGTGAATGTTATGCGTAAATTAGGTTTTGACAATGAAAAATATCTTCGTATGCAATCTGAGCATATTAAAGAAAGAATAAGCAAATTCGGTGGCAAGCTCTATCTTGAATTCGGTGGCAAGATTTTTGACGATTATCATGCTGCGAGAGTGCTCCCCGGCTTTAAGCCTGACAGTAAAATGAAGATGCTTCTTCAGCTTAAAGACGATGCAGAAATCATTATTGCTATTTGTGCGAAAGATATTGAAAAGAATAAAATCCGTAGTGACTTGGGCATTACATATGACCTTGACGTGCTCCGTCTTATTGATATTTATCATGGTTTTGGTCTTTATGTTGGTGGTGTTGTGCTTACGCAATATTCAGAGCAACCATCTGTAATTGCTTTTGAACAGAAGCTTCAAAGTCTTGGCATCAATGTTTATCGTCACTACCCTATCGAAAACTATCCACTCGATGTTGAACTTATCGTAAGTGAAGAGGGTTATGGTAAAAATGATTACATTGAATCTGACCACTCACTTATTGTTATTACAGCACCTGGTCCTGGTAGTGGTAAAATGGCTGTGTGCCTTTCACAGCTCTATCATGAAAACAAGCGTGGAATCAAAGCAGGTTATGCTAAATTTGAGACATTCCCAATCTGGAATTTACCATTAAAGCACCCTGTGAACCTCGCTTATGAAGCTGCAACTGCTGACCTTAACGACGTTAATATGATTGACCCATTCCACCTTGAAGCTTATGGCGAAACAACTGTTAACTATAATCGTGACGTTGAGAATTTCCCCGTACTTAATAAAATTTTTGAAGAAATCTATGGTGAGTCGCCATACAAATCACCTACTGATATGGGTGTTAATATGGCGGGTAACTGCATAATTGATGATGACGTTGTGCTCACTGCATCCAAGAAAGAAATCCTTCGTCGTCATTGCAACTATCTTGTTCAGCAAAAGAACAACAAGAAAAAATCAAACGAGCTTTATAAAATTGAGCTTATTATGAAACAACTTGGCATCACAAGTGATGACCGTCCCGTTGTTTCTGCGGCACTTAATCTTTCAGAAACTACCGACGCACCTGTTACTGCTATTGAGCTTCACGACGGTAAAATTATCACAGGTAAAGCAAGTGAACTTTTAAGCTCTGCATCTGCAATGCTTTTAAATGCCTTGAAGGCACTTTCTGATATTGATGATGAAATTCTTCTTATTTCACCAACTGTATTTGAACCGATTAAAGAATTAAAAGTTAAAATGCACGAGCGAGACACAAGCTTGCACCCAGATGAAATTCTTATTGCGCTTTCAATTTGTGCGACAATGAACCCTCTTGCAAAACAAGCTCTTGACGCAATTAAGGGGTTAAAGGGTTGCGATGTTCACGCAACGGTTGTGCTTTCTGATACTGACAAAGAGACACTCCGCAAGCTCGGTACAAACGCTACTTATGAACCATATAAGAAGAACGATAATTTATATTATAACTAAAGCAAAAGGACTCTGTTTAACAGAGTCCTCATTTTTATAATTCGCAACACATCAATAAATATTCTTTTTGTGATATTTTATTACCGTTTTTGTCTTTTATTATGGCATCATAGCCATATTTTTCACCTGTTTCAATAAAGCCTAATTTTTTATAAAGTCTTCGTGCGATAGTGTTTTCTTCCATAACACCGAGCACCATTTTTGAAAAGCCTTTACTCTTTGCAGTTTGCATTAAAGTATGCATACAACGAGTGCAAAAACCTAATCTTCGCAACTTAGGATGCACGAAAACATTACAAACATAACAAACGCGTTTGCCATCCGCAAGATTTTTATTATCAAGGTCATAGAAAATATATGCTTGTGCTGCATTCTTGCCAAAAATTCTAATATGATATATTTCAAAAGACCCATCTTTAATTTTCGGAATGAGCTGCTCTTTTACAAAGGGCTTTAACTTCATTTTTTCAAATTGTTTTAGGGTTTCTTTTTTTATTCTTAAACATTTTGCAAACACTCTGAGTATTTTAATCAACATAAAATCACCATAGTGAGTATAACACAAAAAGTACTTATCGTAAAGTGCAATAAACATTGATTTTTATATGAAATTATATTAAAATAAAGATAATTAAATTTCATTGATGTTGTGGGGATGACATATATGAAAATAGACCTAAAAAATACAAAAAATCTTCAGGAATTAAAGGGATTCGGCACTTCGGCTTGTTGGTGGAGTCACTACCTTAAAGACGATAAAGCACAGGACGAAATCTGCGAGCTTTTATATGGTGACACAGGGCTTAAACTGAACATTTATCGTTATAATATCGGTGGTGGCACTGATATGGATAACAACCGAGTTCAAAACCCGTGGCGTCGCACTGAAAGTATGTATGTTTATGACAGAGAAAAAGAAGAAGGATATTGGGATTTTTCTCTTGATAAAACGGCAAAAGACGTTATGAGAAAATGCCTTGATTTAGGTAATATCGACACTCTTATTGTCTTTGCAAACTCACCACACTGGTCACAGACTTCAACAGGTCAAGCATCTGGTAGTTTAATGATGCACACCTGCAATCTTCCAAAGGCTAATTACAGAAAATTTGCCGATTACTTTTTAACTGCTACTCAAAGACTTATTGACGAGGGATTTCCTGTTAAATATGTGAGCCCTATTAACGAGCCTCAATGGAAATGGGGTGGCTCTTATGTTTGGCAAGAGGGTTGTCATTATGAGACCGAAGAAATGGTTGAAGTGATGCATATTTTCGCAGAAGAAATTTTAAAGCGAAATATGAATGTTAAGCTCTATGGTCCTGAAAGTGGCGAGATGATGGGGTTAACCCCTGAATATCTTGACGCACTTATTAAAGACGAAACAATTATGAAAGTGCTCGATGTTTTTGCTTATCATTCATATCACGATGATAATAATCCAAAAATCCGCATTGACTTTAAAAATCAGTTAGTAGTCCCCCACCCCGAGCTCCGTTTTGATATGAGTGAATGGTGCGAATTGCCTAATAAGAGTCATACAAAGAATTTTAAAGGCGCACTTATCACTGCACGAATTATCGGTCAGGATTTAATCTATGCCGGTGCAGAGAGTTGGACAAGTTGGGTTGCTGTCAATCAATTTTCAATTAAAGAAGATGGCTTTGACTATTCTGATGCAACACTCACTGCTACCGATAATTTTGAAGAATGGTATGTGGCAGAGCGTTATTATGGATTTGCTCATTTTTCAAAGTACATACCAATAGGCTCTGTGGCTCTTGATAATGGTTTCTTCCCTGACGAGAACAACGATTTCAATGTATTCTCATTCTTAACACCTGACAATAAAACTGTAACAGTAATTGTCAACGAAGGTGAAGAAAGAGAAATCTCACTCTGTGGTGATTTTAATAAAATGGAAATCATTGAATCGACAGAAGAATACAAATTAAAGACCATTTATGATGGTGAATATAAAGATAGTTTTACAGTTAAAGAAAACAGTATTTTAACAATTATTTGCGAGGGATAAAATTATGAAAATTGCAGTAACTTATGAAAACGAACAAGTTTTTCAACATTTCGGACATACTGAAAAGTTCAAAATTTATGAAATAGAAAATGATAATATTGTTGGTATGAGCATTGTGAATACTGACGGCAAAGGTCACGGTGCATTGGCTACATTTTTAAAAGAAAACGGTGTTGATATTGTCATTTGTGGTGGCATCGGTGGTGGCGCACAGAATGCACTCAGCGAAGCAGGTATCAAATGGTATGGCGGAGTTAAGGGCGACTGTAACCAAGCAGTAATCTCATTGCTTGTTGGCAAGTTGGATTATAACCCTGACGCTAAATGTGACCATCACGACCACGAGCACGACGAAGGTCATGCTTGTGGCGACCACGGTTGTGGTGGAAACTGCAATCATTAAGGAGAATACTATGAATTTTACAGTATCTAATCACCCAAACCCTCAATTTGAGAGAAAAAACATCGAAATCCTTAATGGTCAATGGGATTTTGGTTTTCAAAAAGCAAAAATAGGTTTCAAATTTTCAACTGACGAAAACAGAGCAGTTGAAATGAGAAATCAAAATCAATATTCACATAAAATCAATGTGCCTTTCTGTGTTGAAAGTGAACTTTCAGGCATACAGTATAAAGATTTTATCAATATGGTATGGTACAAGAGAATTGTTGAAATCAAGAAAGACGGAAACCGTGTTTTCTTGTGCTTTGGTGCTGCTGACCATTTGACAACTGTACTTGTTAATGGCAAACTTGCAGGTCGTCATAAGGGTGGTTATACATCATTCCGTTTTGATATTACTGATTTGGCAGTTGACGGTGAAAACGAGATTTTCGTGCTTTGCGAAGACGATGTTAAAAACCAGTTTGTAATTCGTGGCAAGCAGAGTGAATGGAAAAAGAGTCACGCTTGTGATTACACTCGCACAACGGGTATCTGGCAGACAGTTTTCATTGAATATGTACCTGAAAACTACATAGAAAATTTCAAAATTTATCCCGACCACAAAAACGGACTTGTTACAATTAACTTTAATCTTAAAGGCAAAGAGAATTTAACTTGTGAAGCGTTTTATAATGGCAAAAGTGTTGGCAAATCGACATTCATTGATGCTTCTGACAATGCTGTTATGCAGTTAAAACTTGACGAAACTCACCTTTGGGAAGTAGGTAACGGTCAACTCTATGATTTAGAAATAACATTTGGTGAAGACAAGGTTTACTCTTATTTTGGCCTTCGTAATGTGCGCCTTGACGGATATAAATTCCTTATCAATGAAAAGAGTGTTTTCCAGCGCCTTGTTCTCGACCAAGGTTTCTATAAAAAAGGTATTTACACCGCACCAAGTGACGAAGATTTAATAAAAGATATTGAACTTTCAATGGCACTTGGTTTCAATGGTGCAAGACTTCATCAAAAAGTATTTGACCCTCGTTTCTTGTATTTCTGTGACAAGATGGGTTATATCGTATGGGGCGAATATGCTAACTGGGGACTTGACTATTCAAATCCAAAGAGCGTTGATGTCTTCTTAAATGAATGGAAAGAAGCACTTGAGCGTGATTTCAACCATCCTGCAATTATTGGTTGGTGCCCATTCAACGAGACTTGGAATTATAAAGGCAGACCACAATATGACCCATTACTTTCAACTGTTTATGACTTTACCAAAGCCGTTGACAACACTCGTCCTTGCATTGACACAAGTGGTAATTTCCACGTTAAAACTGATATTTTCGACTTGCACGATTATAGTTATGATGTTGATTTCTTTAAGAAAAACTATGACCGTTTTATGACAGAAAACTATCTTTATCAGCACGTGCTTGTTGAAAATAAGGGCAGACAAGAATATAAAGGTGAACCTGTATTCATCAGCGAATATGGTGGAATCAAATGGGTCAGCGACGAGTCAATCAAGTCTTGGGGATATGGCGAAGATGTTAAAACCCCCGAAGAATTTGCCCAAAGATATGTGGGACTCACTGATGTAATTGTAAGCAACTACAAGATGTTTGGTTTCTGCTACACTCAGCTCTATGATATTGAGCAAGAGCAGAATGGTCTTTACACTTATGACCGTGAAAAGAAATTTGACGATGCAATTTACGATAGAATCATTGCAATTAACACAAAGGTTGCAGAGATTGAAAAGGAGTAATGATTTGTGGATTTACTTGACTTATTATCTGATATAGCAGTGTTCTTTCCTGAGTTGGTTACTAATAAAAAGTTTTCACTTAAAACTCGCAGAATAATTTTTATCGTATTCCTTATTGCAAGTTTATGTGTTATTGGCGTTTCTGCTTATGGTATTTTTTTAGGTATAACAACAAAAAGCATATTTTTAATAATATTGGGTATTATTACTGCTATTTTATCTTTATATGAAGTGATTAAAACAGTACAAGAATATAAGAATTCACATAAAAAATAAGGTGATTTTATGAATAACTATTTTCCTGAAGTAAAAAAGAATTTTGGCTTTGGTTGTATGCGACTTCCACGCAAAGGTCCGCTTATCGACTATGAACAGACAAAACAGATGGTTGACACATTTTTAGAAGCAGGGTTTAACTATTTTGACACGGCTCACGGATATATGGAAATGCGAAATGAGGCTACACTCAAAAAATGCCTTACCTCTCGCCATCCAAGAGAGAGTTATGTTCTCGCAAACAAGTTATCTGATGGATTTTTCAAGAAAGAGAGCCAGATAAGACCACTTTTTGAAAAGCAGTTGAAGAATTGTGGTGTTGACTATTTTGACTTTTATTTAATGCACGCACAGAATGCTTCAAACTTCGAGAAATACAAAAAATGCAGAGCTTATGAAACTGCATTTGAGTTAAAAAAAGAAAGCAAAATTCGTCATGTGGGACTTTCTTTCCACGATAAAGCAGATGTGCTTGATAAAATTCTCACAGAATATCCTGAAATCGAGTTTGTGCAAATTCAGTTTAACTATCTCGACTATAACGATGAATCAGTTGAGGGTAGAAAATGCTATGAAGTGTGCAGAAAACACGACAAGCCCGTTATTGTTATGGAGCCTGTTAAGGGTGGTAGCCTTGTTAAACTCCCCGACGATGCTAAAAAGGTGCTTGACGATTTGAATGGTGGCACTCCAGCTAGTTTCGCTATCCGTTTTGCTGCTGGCTTTGAAGGTATCTTCATGGTACTTTCAGGTATGAGTGATATGGCACAGATGAACGATAACATTAGTTTTATGAAGGATTTTGAGCCATTGAATGAGGCCGAAATGAGTGCAATCCGCAAGGTTTGTGAAATTATGAATAAGCAAAATCTTATTCCTTGCACCGCTTGTCGTTATTGCGTTGACGGATGTCCTAAAAACATTCCTATCCCTGAAATTTTTGCTTGTATGAATGACAGAAAGCAATTCAAAGACTGGAATGCGAAATATTATTATGAAGATGTGCATATTAAAGGCAAGGGCAAAGCTTCTGACTGTATTGAGTGTGGACTCTGCGAAAAGTCTTGTCCACAGCATTTAGAAATTCGCAAATTACTCAAAGATGTGGCAAAGGAATTCGGCAAATAATGAAAAATAAGAAAATACTCAATATTGTGCTATCGGCTTTGTTTTTATCCCTTTGTCTTGTGTTGCCATTCTTCACAGGGCAAATCAAAGAAATCGGGAATATGCTTTTGCCAATGCACATTCCTATTATGCTTTGCGGACTCATCTGCGGATGGCAATATGGACTTATTGTTGGCGCAATAGCACCAATAATGCGTTCACTTTTATTCAGTATGCCCGTAATGTATCCGTCAGCAATCAGCATGGCATTTGAGCTTGCAACCTATGGTTTTGTTATTGGTTACTTGTTCAGCAAATCAAAGTGGAATTGTATGAAATCACTTTATCGCAGTCTTGTTGTTTCAATGGTGGCAGGGCGTGTTGTGTGGGGACTTGTGCAAATAGTTCTTTTAGGACTTGGTGATAACGGTTTCACACTTTCAATGTTCATTGGTGGCGCATTTTTAAAGGCAATTCCAGGCATAATTCTGCAATTAATTTTAATCCCTGCGATTATGCTTGTTTTGAAGAAAACACATTTTAGACATAAGCATAGAAAATAACTTGTGAAATAAAATTTGGAGGTAGTCAAGCAAATGAAAAACACTAAAATTTGCCCAAAGTGTAATTCTGCAAACATTGTCAGAATCGATGGATATTCAGGTGCTTATGGTGCTGGAAACAATGTGCTAACAGGAAACACAATATTTTCTGCTGTTAATGTAAACCGCTATATTTGTTGTAATTGCGGTTTTACCGAAGAATGGATTGACAAAGAAGACATAGCAAAAGTTATGAATAGTAAAAAAGCAAAACGATAAAATAAATTGGGAGTTTGTCGGGATAGTTAATATGATAAGCGTAGGGCGGTGGCTTGCTCCCGCCGTTTGAAGTGCATAGGATAATCAGGTTCGGCGGGGGCAAGCCCCCGCCCTACATTGCTTTAAATCTCCCCGACAAATTCGAATTTGCAAAACAAATACAAAAAAAATATTCATTTACCTATTTATTATTTTATAAAAATAGTGTAAAATATTAAAGTTAATGGGAAATTATATATAATTGTATTACTTACGAGGTAAAATTATGTTTGTTGATATTGCTAAAATCAAAATAAAAGCTGGTGACGGCGGTAATGGTGCAGTTGCATTTCACCGTGAAAAATACATCAACGCAGGTGGTCCTGACGGTGGTGATGGCGGTCGCGGTGGCAACATTGTCTTTAAGGTCGATGACAACCTTGCTACACTTGCTGATTTCCGTTATAAGAGAAAATACAAAGCAGAGCCTGGCGCTAACGGTAGCGGTGGCAAACGCAGTGGTAAAAAAGGTAAAGATTTAATTATCAAAGTACCCCGTGGCACAATTATTCGTGAAACGACAAGTGGCGTTGTTATGGCAGATATGTCAACTGACGACGAATTCATAGGTGCTAAAGGTGGCCGTGGTGGTTGGGGTAACTCACACTTTGCAACATCAACTCGTCAGACTCCTAAATTCGCTAAAAATGGTGCTCCCGGTGAAGAGTGGGAAGTATCACTTGAACTTAAACTTATTGCTGACGTTGGACTTTTAGGTTTTCCAAATGTTGGTAAATCATCCCTTATTTCAGTAGTGAGCCAAGCTAAGCCTATCGTTGGTGACTATCACTTCACAACAATTATCCCTGTTTTAGGCGTTGTTTCAATGGGACCTGAGAAGAGCTTCGTTATGGCAGATATTCCGGGACTTATTGAAGGTGCAGCAGAAGGTATCGGCTTAGGTCACGAATTCTTGCGCCATGTTGAGCGTTGCAGAATGTTAGTTCACATTGTTGATGTCGCAGGTAGTGAAGGCAGAAATCCTATTGAAGATTTTGAAGCAATCAACGCTGAACTCGAAAAGTTCAATCCTGAACTTGCAAAATGCCCACAGATTGTTGCAGGTAATAAAATCGACCTTGCAACTGACGAGCAATTAGCAGAATTCCGTGAGTATATTGAGTCCCGTGGCTACGAATACTATGAAATAGTAGCACCCATTCAGCACAATACACAAGAACTTATAAATGCAGTTGCAAGAAAACTTGATACTCTCCCCCCTGTTAAGTTCTATGAGAGTGAAGAAATCCCAATGGAAGTTATTGCAAGCAAATCCAACGACGGCTTCACAGTTACTGTTGAAGATGGTGTTTATATTGTTGAAGCAGAATGGATTTATCGAATCCTTTGCAAAACTGACCTTGACGACTATGAATCACTTCAATATTTTCAGAGAGTTATTCAGGAGCGTGGGGTAATTCAGGCACTTATTGACAAAGGTATTCAGGAGGGTGACACAGTCAGCATCTATGATTTAGAGTTTGACTATGTTCCATAAAAATATGAGATTGTATAATAAAGATATAAAAGTGGACACTTTGAGTCCTTTAACACTTGCCTTTACGGGTGACGCAGTATTTTCACTTTTTATTCGTGAAATGTTAGTCTGTGATGCCAATCGTCCCGTCGGCGAGTTACATAAACTTTCGGTTCAATCTGTTAAAGCATCTGCTCAGGCTCGTGCTATGCGAGAGATTATGCCAATGCTAACAGAAAAAGAGATGGATGTTTTTAAAAGAGGCAGAAATGCTCATACATCACATACCCCCAAGAACCAAAGTGGATGTGACTATCATTATGCAACGGGTTTTGAGGCGCTTATCGGTTATTTATATTTAAAGGACGAAGAAGAAAGGCTCAACACATTGCTTAATGAAGTCATCAAAGTTTTTAGGGATGACGAAAGTGAGACTTCGCAGAAACAGGGTTAAAGAATTCATTATTGACACATTCATTTTTGTTGTCGGTGGCATTCTCTATTCAGTTGCCATTAACTGTTTTCTGTCAAAAAACAATATTCTAAATGGTGGTTTCACAGGAATTGCAACAATTCTCAACTACCTGTTCCAGTTGCCCATTGGTACGGTCATTTTCATTATGAACATTCCCCTTTTCTTTATAGCCTTTAAAAAACTTGGGGTTAGATTTGTTCTTCACACCGTGTGGGCAACACTTATAAACTCGGTTTGTATTGATTTGGGTGTAATTTTGCCCGTATATCAGAATGATTTGTTGCTCTCGTCACTTTTCGGTGGCGCACTCATAGGCCTTGCACTTGGAATAATATTTATCCGCAACGCCACAACGGGCGGTGTTGATATTATTGCAAAGCTGGTCAAGCTTAAATTTCCACACATTTCAATGGGACGAAGTATATTGTTCTTCGATATTTTTGTTGTTATTCTAGGTGGAATAATTTACAGAAACTTTGAATCAATGCTCTATGCATCCGTGGTTATTTTCGTCAGCGCACAAGTGCTTGATTATGTTATTTTCGGTGTCAGCCGTGGCGCTATGATTTTAATTATTTCAGAGCAAAGTGAAAAGCTTTGCAATATGATTTTAGGCGACCTTGACCGTGGTGTTACCATTTTAAAGGCGCAAGGTGGATATTCAAAAGCCGACAAAGATGTGCTTTTGTGCGCTTGTTTTGATAATCAGACACACAAACTGATTAAGAAAATAAAATCTGCTGATGAAAATGCCTTTTTCATTGTGACACAATCAAAGCAAATTCTCGGTAATGGATTTATGAAAATGTAATTGAGAGGTGCTTTTGTGAAAATAAACAAATTCACTTTTTTACCCTTATTGGCTCTTTTAATCGGTGTTTTCTTTCTGGGATTGGGCATTTATGAAACTGCCACATCCCAGACAAAAGATTATGCTGAAACTGTTGGGTATTATAATTATTCAACAATAGCAGAGCATGAGCATTATGACTCTATAAAGAAAAAACACTATGCAACTACATATTATTTAACTTATCAATATGCAGTTGATGGTGAAGCGTATTATGTTACTAGTGATTACACCACTTCCCTTGAACCGTCATACGGTGAAGAAATCAAAGTATTATACGATACTAACAATCCTGAAAAAGCAGTAATCGGCGGACCTGCAAAGAGAAGTAACTTTTTAATGTTTTTCGGCATTTTCTTTATTCTCGGTACACTACCATTTTTAGTTGTTCTTTTTGGCAAGAATAAACAATCACCAAAGGTTGATAAAATGGGGATTCTTATGGGCTCTATTTTAGCCGTTATGGGTTATGGTATGTTGGCAATTATTTGCGGTGGCTTTTCACCTGCTACAATTTTTAATTATATCGAGTCTTCATTCGCTTTTCCTATGATTATTCTATTTTTAATGATTTTTGCAGGTGTATTTGCAGTTGTTAAAAGTATATTTTTCTATAAAACACAAGACTAATTTCTATAAGAGGTAATATATGGCAAAGAAAGAAAACATTCGAAATTTTTCAATTATCGCTCACATTGACCACGGCAAATCTACTCTTGCTGACAGACTTTTGGAACTTACTGAAACTGTTTCAAAGCGTGATATGACCGAGCAATTACTTGATAATATGGACCTTGAGCGTGAACGAGGCATCACAATCAAAGCTCATGCCGTTAAGCTTGACTACAAAGCTAAAAACGGTGAAACATACGAGCTTAATCTCATTGACACTCCCGGTCATGTTGACTTTAACTATGAGGTATCCCGTTCACTTGCTGCTTGTGAGGGTGCTGTGCTTATTATCGACGCATCACAAGGTGTTGAGGCTCAAACACTTGCTAATACATATTTAGCACTTGACCACGACCTTGAATTAGTACCTGTTATCAACAAAATTGACCTTCCTGCTGCTGACCCTGACAGAGTTGCAAACGAAGTTGAAGAAGTTATCGGACTTCCTTGTGACGAGGCTCCACGAGTTTCTGCAAAAACGGGTGAAAATATCGGTGCTGTACTTGAAAGCATTGTTAATCTTGTTCCACCACCTGAAAATAATGACGATAAGCCACTTCGTGCGCTCGTATTCGACTCAGTTTACGACAGCTATAAAGGTGTTATCGTTTATGTGCGTGTTATGGACGGTAAAATCAAACCCGGTGACACAATGCGAATGATGGCAACGGGTGCAGAATTCACAGTTGTTGAAGTTGGTTATATGCGTCCAAATGCAATGGAACCACAAAAAGAACTCACATCAGGCGAAGTTGGTTATATCACAGCATCGATTAAAACTGTCAGCGATGCTCGTGTTGGTGACACAGTTACTACTGCTGAAAACCCTGCAAGTGAAGCATTAGCAGGTTACAGAAAAGTTAATCCAATGGTTTTCTGTGGTGTTTATCCTGCTGACGGTGCTGACTATGAAAACTTGCGTGAAGCACTTGAAAAATTACAGCTAAACGACGCAGCACTTTCATTCGAGCCTGAAACATCAGGCGCTCTTGGTTTCGGTTTCCGTTGTGGTTTCTTGGGACTTCTTCACCTTGAAATTATTCAAGAGCGACTTGAAAGAGAATATAACCTTGACCTTGTTACAACAATTCCAAGTGTTATTTATAAAGTTCACCTTACAAATGGTGATATAATCGAAATTGATAACCCAAGCAATTATCCTGACCCTGCGGTTATTGACTATTGCGAAGAGCCAACTGTTGAGGCGCATATCTATGCTCCACCTGAATATATCGGTGCTATTATGAATCTTTGTCAGGATAGACGCGGTGTTTATGTAAACACAACTCACTTGGCAAGTGACCGTGTTGATTTGCATTATATCTTACCACTTAACGAAATCATTTATGACTTTTTCGATGTGCTTAAATCTCGTACTCGTGGTTATGCGTCATTTGACTATGAAATGAGCCAGTATCAGCGTTCAAGTATTATTAAACTTGATGTACTCTTAAACGGTGATATTATTGATGCTCTTTCATTTATGATTCATAGTGAAAAAGCATACGCAAAGGCTCGTCGCATTGCAGAAAAGCTTAAGGATAATATTCCACGCCAGATGTTTGAAATTCCAATTCAGATGGCAATCGGTGGCAAGGTTATTGCCCGTGAAACCGTTAAAGCTATGAGAAAAGACGTTCTTGCAAAGTGCTATGGCGGTGACATCACCCGTAAAAAGAAATTGCTTGAAAAACAGAAGGAAGGTAAAAAGCGCATGCGCCACTTCGGTACTGTTGAAGTTCCACAAGAGGCTTTTATGGCTGTGCTTAAACTTGATGATGAATAAAGAAATTTTTGAAAAACTCGCTGAGTTAGAAATTGAATATAAAAAAATTGAGCACCCTGCCGCATTCACAATGGAAGAAATTGAAGAATATCACCTTACAGAAAACGGTCATATTCCAAAAAACCTTGTGCTTCGTGATGTTAAGGGTACTCGTAATATGCTTGTTGTTCTTCACGGTGACAAACGAGCAAACTTGCAGTTAATCCGTGCTGAAATCGACTCAACAAAGTTAAGCTTTGCTTCTGACGAGAGACTTGACAAATACTTAAAAGTGGAAAAAGGCTCAGTATCCCCTTTCGGTGTTATTTATGACACAGAAAAAGAACTTGAAATCTATTTTGATGCAGATTTGAAAAAGGAAGATATTGTGGGTTGTCACCCTAACGATAACACAGCTACTGTGTTCTTGAAATTCGTCGACCTTGCGAAATATGTTAAATCTTGTGGTCACACCATATCTTACATAAAAGTATGAAAAACATAGGATTTTATTTACACATTCCCTTTTGCAAATCAAAGTGTCCATACTGTGATTTTTACTCATTTTCGGGTAAGAATGAGCAAAAAGACCAATATACTAGTGTTTTGAGAGAAAAGATTTTGTCAAGTATTTATACTTTACAGTGTAATAGCAACTGTAAAGCCAATACACTTTACATTGGTGGCGGAACTCCGTCAGTTTTAGGAGCAAAAAATCTCGCAAGCCTTGTAAATGCGTGCAATTCAGGCTTTTTAACAGATGATGTTGAAATCACAGTTGAGTGTAATCCACACGGATTAGACGAAGATTTTTTCAAGGTTTTACACGATTGTGGTGTTAACAGAATCTCACTTGGACTTCAATCTGCCGTTGATAGCGAAAGACGAATTTTAGGTCGTTTGTCTGACCGAAATCAAGTTGAAAACGCAGTTAAAATGGCTCAAAAGGTTGGTTTTGAAAATATCACTCTTGATGTTATGTTGGGTGTGCCAAACCAGACTGAAAAGAGTTTGAATGAAACTCTTGATTTTTGCGTTTCTCTGGGTGTGCCACACATTAGTGCATATATGCTGAAACTTGAAGAAAACACATATTTTTATAAGAATCAGCACAAATATAATTTCCCCGATGATGATTTAACTGCCGATTTATATTTGCAGATGTGCGAAGCTCTTGAAAATCAAGGAATTATGCAATATGAAATTTCAAACTTTGCAAAAAGTGGATTTCAGAGTCAACATAATCTCAAGTATTGGCATTGTGAAGAATACTTGGGACTTGGTCCATCTGCACATTCGTTTTTAGATGGTAAACGATTTTATTACGACAGAGATTTTAATGCATTTATGATTGGTAATTCCCCTATGGGGGATGGTTTTGGTGGAGATTTCACCGAATATGCAATGCTAAATCTTCGTTTGGTTGAAGGGTTAAATGAAGAAAAAGTTTTTGAACGATTTGGTCATAATATCCCAAAAGAAATATATGATAAATCACAAATTTTCATTGATAATGGGTATATGAAAAAAAATGAAAATGGTTTAGCATTGACACGCAAGGGATTTCTTTTATCAAATTCAATTTTATCTGAGATATTATAATTAAATTTGACATTGTTTTTTACTTATGATAAAATAATGACTCGTGCATTGCACAAATATTAAAAAGAATTGAGGTGGACGATATGCCTATTAAAATTGATGACCAATTACCCGCAAGGCATAATTTAGAGTTGGAGAATATCTTTGTTATGACAGAGCAAAGAGCTTCTATTCAGGATATTCGTCCACTTAAAATTATTCTTCTTAACTTGATGCCTACAAAGATTGAAACTGAAACACAGATTTTGAGACTTTTAAGCAACTCTCCTTTGCAGGTTGAAGTTGAGCTTTTGCAAGTGGCTACACACGAAAGCAAAAACACAAGCAAAGAGCATTTGCTCAAATTCTATAAGACATTTGACGACATCAAGGACCAAAAATTTGACGGTATGATTGTCACAGGTGCTCCTGTTGAGTTGATGCCCTTTGAAGAAGTTGACTATTGGGATGAGCTTTGCACAATCTTCGACTGGGCAAAGAGCCATGTTTATTCTTCTTTCCACATCTGTTGGGGTGCACAAGCAGCACTTTATTATCATTATGGTATTCCAAAATACAGATTGCCTGAAAAGATGTTTGGCGTTTTCCCACACAAGCCACTTGATATGTATCACCCATTGCTTCGTGGTTTCAGCGACTTGTTCTATGTGCCACATTCAAGACATACAGAAACTAAAAAAGAAGATATTGCACTTGTTAAAGACTTGCAGATTCTTTCTTATTCAGAAATTTCAGGTGTTCACCTTGTTGCAGATATGGATTGCAGAAATTTCTACTGTACAGGTCATTCTGAATATGACAGCGATACACTCGCTCGTGAATATTTCAGAGATTTACATAAGGGATTAGATATTAAAGTTCCATATAACTATTTCCCAAATGACGATACGCGACTTACTCCCCCACTCACATGGCGTGGTGCAGGTAGTTTGTTGTTCCAAAACTGGCTCAACTATTTTGTGTATCAAAGAACACCTTATGATGTTAATGAAATTAAATAAAAGCATAAAAAAGACCGAACAGATAATTCTGTTCGGTTTATTCTTTTGTTACTGACGACAAATCCAACTTAAACTTGAATTATTTTTTCGCAAGGCAATGTGGCAGAGGCGAAGCTGTATCAGGTATACCGCGAGCCGAAAGCCACGAAG
>CALBNX010000015.1 GCA_937896885.1 uncultured Clostridia bacterium | reverse complement strand
TGAAATACCCTGACAGAAAAAAAGATATTCTGTGGAAGGATTTAATGAGAAAAGGTATAGATGTTACTTTACCGCTGATAAATTATATTGAAAATCAGACTGCAGTAATTCTTTACAGCGGTGGCACAAGCGGAACACCCAAGGGCATTTGCCTTTCTGACTTCAATTTCAATGCACTTGCAATGCAGATTGCAGAAATCGCAGGTGCTAATCTTAATAACAAATGCTCATTCCTTTCAGTTATGCCCATATTCCACGGCTTTGGCTTGGGAATTGGTATTCACGCAGTTCTCGCAAACGGTGCAAAGAGTATTTTAATTCCTCAGTTCACAAAAGAAAGTTATGCTAAAACCGTATTAAAGAAAAAGCCTAACTTTATTGCAGGTGTTCCCACAATTTACGAGGCTTTGATTACATCTAATATTTTTAAAGGCAAAGATTTATCATTTCTTAAAGGCGTATTCTGTGGTGGTGACTCTTTAAGCCCTGAACTTAAAAAACGAGCCGACGAATTCTTAAAAGAACACGGTGCTAACATTCAAATCCGTGAGGGATATGGTCTTACGGAATGTGTTACTGCAAGTTGTGTGACTCCTTATGACAGACATAAGGTTGGTAGTATCGGGATACCTCTTCGCGACACTGTTTATAAAATTGTTGAGCCGAACACCTTTAACGAATTGCCCTTGGGCTGTGACGGCGAAATCATAATTTCCGGACCGTCTTTGATGATTGGTTATCTTGACAATGAAGAAGAAAGTAACAAGACAATCCGAACTGACGAAAATGGAACAAGATGGCTTTTTACAGGCGATTTAGGAAATATTGACAGAGACGGTTTTGTGTATTTCAAGCAACGAATAAAGCGAATGATTGTAACCAGTGGATATAATGTTTATCCTATTCACATTGAAAATGTTCTTGAAAAGCACGAAGATATTGACTACTGCTGTGTCATTGGTGTTAAGGATTTATATAAAATGCAGAGAGTCCGTGCATACATAGTCTTAAAAAAAGATGTTCCGCAAACAGAAAAAGAAAAAGATAAGATTAAAGAGTATTGCAAAGAATATCTTGACCGTTTTGAAATGCCGAAAGAAATTATATTTAAGAATGAATTACCGAGAACGCTTGTAGGCAAGGTTGCTTATCACGAGCTTGAGAAAGAGGCTGAGGCAGAGAATGACTTATAATGTAAAAAAAGGATATTTAAGAAATAAAACTGCTGTTTGGCTTGGAAGGCATATATTTGGAAAAGGCATATTAAAAAAGTGTAACGCTACTGTTGAGCATTACACTCCGAAACATGATTCATTTATTATTATTGCAAATCATACCCATACAATGGACCCTGGCTTTGAAATACTTTCATTAAAACGATATATACGTTTTGTATCTGCAGATTTTGTAATGAGAAAAAAGTTGGGAAAGTTTGCTTTCAAAACTCTTGGCGGTGCAATTATCAAGCATAGCAATCAACCTTCGCAATATTTAATTGATGAAATAAAAGAAAACATAAAAGCAGGTATACCCATAGGTCTTCACGCAGAAGGCAGAGTGACAACCAATGGTGAAACAGGATATGTTTCGCTGAATACAGGTAAACTTATAAAAGAAAGCGGTGCTGCACTGATTACTTATCGCATTACAGGTGGATACCTTAAAAAGCCACGATGGGCACAAAACGCACGAAAGGGAAAAATTAATGGTCATGTTGTAAATGAATACTCTCCTGAGTATCTTACCACTCTTTCGGCAGAAGAAATCACCCAAATTATAAAAAGCGACATTTATGTCAATGCTTATGATGAAGAAAAGAAAAACCCACAAAATCACAGCGGAGACGCACTCGCTGAATTTGCTGAAAGAACATTGTTTATGTGCCCACATTGTGGCGAGATGGGTAAACTACACTCAGTTGAAAATGTGCTTGCTTGTGACTGTGGTTATTCTGTTACATATGGTGATGATGGTTTCTGGCACGATATGGGCAAAGGCTTGGTGTTTGATGATATTTTGCAATGGGATAAAT